>JBBSIE010000083.1:0-19009 GCA_038232235.1 Pyrinomonadales bacterium
CTGACAACATACTATATTCATACCCCCCAATTCCTAGAAAAAGAGCTGTAAGTAATGATATAATAATGCCAAACGTGAAATCGGACACGAATGCAAGTATAAATTCTTAATCTACCTTGTGTCAAGTAGATAACTACCATTTATTTGATAATCGGATTTGTCGTCATTTGGCTGCTTTTGCAGCTTGTGATTTTACCGAAACTCGGCGTTTCCACCTGAATGCGCGGAGCTTGTAACGTCGAGTTCGACGAAAAGAAAAATCATTCGCAAAAAGATATTTGAAACGCAAATTCAGAAAAGCAAAAGTTATGATAAACAATCAAAACCATTTGATTTCAAGTCCTTACAGACATTCAAAACCTTTTGCGGCTGCCTTGCGTATTAACAAAATCTACAATTAAATAAAATCAACTAAAATTTTACACAAGTTTAAAAATATAAGGAGTTAGCGATGAATTTTAAGAGAACATTTGCTTTTCTGTTCGTTATTGTTTCAATTATGACATCAATGGTTTCCGCTCAAAAAAGCGAAAAATTACCACCGATAAACTATAAGGAGATAACGCTGAAAAACGGTCTGCGCGTGATTATGCACGTTGATAAATCAACGCCGATTGTCGCGGTCAATCTTTGGTATCACGTCGGCTCGAAAAACGAAGTCGAAGGGAAAACCGGATTTGCACATTTATTTGAACATTTGATGTTTCAAGGCTCGAAACATTACGACAGCGAATATTTCACGCCGCTTCAGGAAGCCGGAGCGAATATTAACGGTTCGACCAATTCCGATAGAACAAATTATTACGAAGTCGTGCCGTCGAATTTTCTCGAACTCGCATTGTGGCTCGAAAGCGACCGAATGGGTTATCTGCCGGACGCGATGACGATGGACAAGCTCAACAACCAGCGCGATGTTGTTAAAAATGAACGTCGCCAGCGTTACGATAATGTGCCGTATGGAACGGCGGGCGAAAAAATCGCTGAACTAATGTATCCCGAAAATCATCCGTATCATTGGACGACGATTGGTTCGCTCGAAGATTTATCCGCCGCTTCGATGGACGATGTGAAAGCGTTTTTCCGTCAGTATTACGTCCCGAACAACACATCGCTGACGATTGCGGGCGATTTTGACCCGAAGGAAGCCGAAGCGTTGGTGAAAAAGTATTTTGAACCGATTCCGAAAGGCGCGGACATCAAACGTCCGACTCCGCCGCAGCCGAAACTGGAAAAAGAAATTCGCTATTCGATGGAAGATTCCGTGCAGCTTCCGGCACTTTATATGGTTTGGAACGGTGTTCCGCAATACACGCCGGACGAAGCCGCGCTCGATATGCTCGGACGCATTTTGTCCTCCGGCAGAGGCTCGCGTCTGCAAAGCAGTTTGGTCTACGACAAACAACTTTCGCAAAATATCGGCGCATTCAACGCAACGCGCGAGATCGCCGGACAATTTCAGATTTCTTCAATCGCCAAACCCGACAAAACAACCGATGAAATTGAAAAAGAAATTGTCGCGCAGATCGAAAAAATTAAAAACGAACCGCCGACCGCCGAAGAAATGACACGAGCATTAAACGGAATCGAATCGCAGTCAATTTTCGGTTTGCAAACCGTTCTCGGAAAAGCTAACCAATTAAACGGTTACGCAACTTTCTTAAATAAACCCGATTATTTTCAAGCCGATCTTGACCGTTACCGCAAAGTTACGCCCGCCGATGTGCAGCGTGTGGCAAAGCAGTATTTGACCGATAAAAAACTCGTAATGACGATTGTGCCGCTTTCAAAAGGCGCAAAATCAGTCGCGTCAAGCAAATCAAATCGTCCGACATCAAAACCGGCTTCGGATAAGATGGAAAACGAAATGAAGTCGGACAAAATGGCGCAGGACGATCCGCTTTATAAACAACCTGCGCCGAAAGCCGATCCGAAATTTACTTTGCCGACTATCGAAAAAAGCAAATTATCAAATGGTCTTGAAGTTTGGCTGGTCAGACAGACGGAACTGCCGATTGTTTCGATGAATATGGTTTTCAAAACCGGCTCGACCAACGATCCAAGCAATCTGAGCGGACTCAGCGATTTTACCGCCGGACTGCTCGACGAAGGCACGAAAAAACGCTCGGCTGAAGAAATCGCCAACGAAGTCCAATCCATCGGCGCACAGCTTTTTGCCGGCGGCAACGACGATGCTTCAACCGTTAGAATGGCGACGTTGACGAAAAACTTTGACAAAGCGTTGGATATTTATTCGGACGTGATTCTAAACGCTGAATTTCCCGAAAAGGAAGTCGAAACTTACCGCAAACGAGTTTTAGTCGGACTGCTGCAACGCCGCGACAATCCGAACGCGATTGCCAATCTCATTTACAACAAGATTTTATACGGCGCGACTCATCCGTATGGTGTGGCTCTGAGCGAAAAATCGGCGAAAGCAATTAACCGCGATGAGTTGATGAAATTCCGCGACAATTTTTACCGCCCGAACAACGCGGTTTTAATCGTCGTCGGCGATGCGGATTTGAAAACCTTAAAACCGAAACTCGAAAGTTCGTTCAAGGATTGGAAAGCCGGAGAGGTTTTGCAAATGACGCTGCCCGATGCGCCGACACAGGAAAAAGCCCTGATTTATGTCGTTGACAAACCGGGCGCGGCGCAGTCGGTCATCAACATCGGTCAAATCGGCGTTTCGCGCGAATCGCCCGATTATTTCCCGCTGCAAGTGATGAACAGTTTGCTCGGCGGACAATTCACGTCGCGCATCAATATGAATCTGCGCGAAGATAAAGGCTACACTTACGGCGCGCGTTCCGGCTTCGCCTTCCGACGCGGCGCGGGACCTTTTACAGCATCTGCTCCGGTGCAAACCGCTGTTACCGCCGAATCCGTCATCGAGTTTTTGAAGGAAATCAACGGCGTTCGCGGCGAAATTCCGGTGACGCAAACCGAATTGGACTACAATAAACAAAGTTTGATTCGCCGTTTTCCGTCCGGTTTTGAAACAGTTGACCAAATCGCTTCGCAGCTCGGAAACGTCGTAACTTATGATTTGCCCGACACATATTTCAACGATTACATCACGCGCATCAATGCGGTGAGTTTAGATGATGTCAATCGCGTCGCCAACAAATATTTAACGCCCGATAAAATGGCGATTTTGATTGTCGGCGACAGAAAAGTGATCGAACCGAAACTAAAGGAAATCAAAGGTTTGGGCAATTCGATTGTTTATCTGGATACGGAAAGCAACAAACTAAAATAGAATATCAATAGCCACAAAAAGCACAAAGGACGCAAAAATAATTTCTAATTTTGCGTCCTTTGTGCTTTTTGTGGCTATCTTTTATTTAAAACTTTAACTAGCCATTGCTTGAATTTGCTCGACAAACGGCGGTTCAAAACCAAAATGCCGGTAAGCGGCATCGGTTACGATTCGTCCGCGCGGTGTGCGATTCAGAAATCCAACCTGAATTAGATAAGGCTCGATAACTTCTTCGATTGATTCGCGGTCTTCGCTGATTGAAGCGGAGATTGTGCCGACTCCGACAGGTCCGCCGTCGAATTTTTCGATAATTGAAAGAAGCAATTTTCTGTCAATTTCGTCCAAGCCGAAACGGTCAACTTCCATTTCATCAAGTCCGCGCTGAGTTATTTTTCCCGTAATTCGTCCGTCGCCTAAAACTTCCGCATAATCACGTATTCGTCGCAACAGACGATTGGCAATGCGCGGCGTTCCGCGTGAACGCCGGGCGAGTTCGTCTGCGCCGGTTGCTTCGATTTCGACTCTCAAAATCTCCGCCGAACGATGAATTATAATTTCCAAATCTTTTTTCGGGTAAAAATCCAGATGATTGACAATGCCGAAACGTCCGCGTAACGGCGCGGAAACCATTCCCGCCCGCGTCGTCGCGCCGACCAATGTAAATTTCGGAAGTTCAATTTTTATCGAACGCGCCGCCGCGCCTTCGCCGATCATTAAATCCAGACTGTAATCTTCCATCGCCGGATAAAGAATTTCTTCAATCTGCGGTTTCAAGCGATGAATTTCGTCAATAAAAAGTACATCGCCTTCTTCCAAATTCGTCAAAATCGCCGCCAAATCGCCGCTCTTTTCCACCGAAGGCGCGTGAACCGTTTTCAAATTCGCGCCAAGTTCATTGGCGATAACCAATGCCAAACTCGTTTTGCCAAGTCCCGGAGGACCAAACAACAAAACGTGGTCTAACGCTTCGCCGCGTTGCAATGCCGCTTTTAAAAAAATCTTTAAGTTATTAACAATTTTCGTCTGCCCGATATACTCGGACAAATTTTTCGGGCGCAAACTCAATTCCGCCGAAACATCTTCGAGCGTCGCCTGCCCGACGATCAACCCGTTTTGCCGCACGGGACTTTCTACTAATTCTAAAGCCATTTATTTCTCCATTTTTCTTGTGCAGAAGCCCGCACCAAGTAAGGGCGACTTCGCTTGCGCCCTTACTTGGTGCGGGCTTCTGCACATAATGTATTTTTTATAACAAATTTTGTTTCAACTGTGAAACAAGCTGCTCAAAAAATTTACGCGGCAAGTTTCAATTGAACTTGCTCTTCGATTTCTTCATTTTCTTCGACATTCTTTTCAACTGCTTTCAGTTTTTGCGAATCGGCGACTTTGACCAGCGGCGCGGAAAGTTTATTAACCAGCCAGCGGCGATAAACTTCGGCTTCTTGAAGTTTTCCAGTCCAACGTGCGCGGTCAAGCATCGTCAAACCCATTTCCAAAGTGTGATGCTGTCCGGCGCGGTCTTGATTATCGGCGAAAAAATTATAAGATTCTTCGAGATTTCGCACGCTTCGACGCGCGGTGAAAACGTCCTTGAAACCGAGTTTGCCCTGAAAATGTTTGGAATAAACATTCATCGGGTGCGCCGTCGAAGTGTAGAGATCGAAATAATTGTCAATCAAACCTTCCTTCTGCAAAACCGAACCGACGTAACTCGTCTTCGCGCCGGAAATCGCCGCAATCGTTTCGACTTCCTTCGTGCCGGAATTAAACAGCGACAAAATCATATCTTTTTTGGTTTGAATCGTTTCCCGTTCTTCCATTTCAAACAATGTTTTATTCATATTTTTAGTCTTCTCCTACGAATTTTATTATACTATTTTTAAGATGTTTCATCAATGAAACAAGTTGCTTTTTTATCAATTAAAACAGGATATTTTGTGCTAATTAAACTCTTTATTTGCAACAGTTTGTAAAAGCCGCAAAAGTTTTTTGCTTGTAAATAAAAATCGAAAGTTATATTTTGATAATAGAACGAAAAAGGGAATTAAATATGGCAAACAATAAACAGAAAATTGACAGGGAAAAAGTTTTGGAATCAATCACCAAAGGCAAACGCGCCAAATGGTGGCAGAGAAAAGGCGGAAAAAAGAGCGGTTTTCGCTATGTTGACGTTGATAACAACCGGATAAAAGACGAAAAACATCTGGACAGAGTAAAATCGCTGGTCATTCCGCCGGCGTGGAAATATGTCAGAATCGCCCCTTCGGAACGCAGTAATTTGCAGGCAATCGGGATGGACATGAGCGGGCGCGTGCAGTATCTTTACAATCCGAAATTTAGGAAAAAACAGAAAAATAAAAAGTTTGCGAAAATCGAAAAGTTCGGCGAACATCTGCCGAAACTGCGGAAAATAACCAATGAGCATCTTGAACTCGAAGGCTTTCCGCGCGAAAAAGTTCTGGCTCTGATGACGCGGCTAATTAATTCTTTGTATATTCGGATGGGTTCGCCAAACAGCGTCAAGCACTATAAAACTTTCGGTATCACGACTTTGCAAAATCGTCATCTCGAAATAAAACGCGGCGGCAAGCTCGTTTTTAATTTCGTCGGCAAACATCACATCAAACATCGAAAAGTATTTGTTGATAAAGAACTCGCCGCCGTGATGCAGGATTTGAAATCAATCGGCGGCGCACGAAAACTGTTTAATTATCTGGACGAAACGGGCAAACCGCATCCGGTAAAAGCCGGCGACATCAACAAATATCTCAAACAAGTTACCGCGCCGGAATTTTCCGCCAAGGATTTTAGAACTTGGGGCGGAACTTTGCTCGCCGCGCAGGAATTGGCGGAGATCGGAAAGGCGGACGAAGAAAAAGTTTTGAAGAAAAATATCTGCAAAGCGATCAAAAACGTCGCCGAACAACTCGGCAACACACCGACCGTCTGCCGCGCGTCTTACATTCATCCGAAGGTTATCAAATCCTACGAATGCGGCGTGACGATTGACGAATTCAAGCCGAAAAGAAAGCGTAAAATTACAAAAACTAAAGCGGAATTTGAACCTGAAGAAGCGGCACTAATGAAACTTTTTCAATCCAACGGACACGCGAAAGGATAAAGTCGAAAGGATAAAGGCGTAAATAACCTTTATTTCTTATCCTTACGCCTTTATCCTTTATTTTACAACGCCGCGCGTGGTAGTTTCGATAAAATCAACCAGCAGATCAACTTCCGCGCAATCTTTAATTTCTTCGTTAATTTTTTCGACGGCTTGGCGCGTGTTGAGTTTTGAGGAAAGTAACAGGTGAAAAGCGTGGTGCAGCTTTGAAATAGTGTCTTTTGAATAGCCGCGCCGCTTCATTCCGACGCGGTTTAAGCCGAAACATTTGGCGTGATTTCCCTGAATCGTGGCAAACGGCAGCGCGTCTTTAACGACGACCGAATAACCGCCAACGAAGGCTTCAAGTCCGATGCGGCAAAATTGGTGAACGCCTGAATACGCGCCGATGTTGGCGCGGTCGGCGATTTCAACGTGACCTGCCAAAGTTGCAGCGTTTGCCATTATAATTTCGTTTCCGAGACGGCAGTCGTGCGCGACGTGCGCCTGCGCCATCAGCAGATTGTCGTCGCCGATGCGCGTCAAACCGCCGCCGCCGCTCGTGCCGCGATGAATTGTTACAAATTCGCGGATGTGATTGCGCTTGCCGATTTCGGTCGCCGTCGGCTCGCCCGCATACTTTAAATCCTGCGGCGCAAGTCCGATGGAAACAAACGGAAAAATGCGCGTTTCGTCGCCGATTGAAGTTTTGCCGTCAATGACAACGTGCGATTCGAGATGCACATTGTCGCCTAAAACAACCTCTTCGCCAATAATTGAAAATGCTCCGATATGGCAATTTGCGCCGATCTCGGCTTTTGAGCTGACGATTGCGCTCTCGTGGATGAAAGAAGTCATAAAGGAAAGCGAAATATTATAAATTTTCAGAATTGTTGATTGAAACATCAACAGGTTTTTCATTGACAATAATTACTTCGGTTGGCTTTTCTTGTTTCGTTTTTTTTAATATCAGCCAGATGAAAACCGCGACCGCAATAACTGACAAAATAGGCGAAACTAAGCCGAGAAGTGCAGAAGCGATAATGCCGTAATAACCATAATTTCGTTTTCCTTTTTTAATGCCTAAAATTAAAGGAATTAAACCTAAAAGAAAACCGACTATCAAACCTATCAAAGCTATATACAATATTGCTTCGGTATAAGATAACTTAATTTGTTCCATACTTATTTTGCCTCTGCCGAATTACGATCTCCGATAATACACATTATTTCGGCTTCGGCTGTAATGCGCCCGTCAACTTTTGCAAACCCTCGCATTTTCTGTACTTTGCTTCCGATTCTGATTGCCGTAACTTCCAAAAAAAGCGTATCGCCCGGCACGACCGGACGACGAAATTTAGCTTTATCAATGCCGCTGAAAAACGGAATTTTGTTGCTTCGGTCTTCAAATTCACGGAGCGCGAGAATCGCGCCGACCTGCGCCAACGCTTCAATCTGCAAAACGCCCGGCATTACGGGCGCGTCGGGAAAATGTCCCTGAAAAAAATATTCGTTGATCGTAACCTGCTTGATACCGACAATGCGCTCACGCGGCACGAGTTCGATAATTTTATCAACCAGCAGAAAAGGATAACGGTGCGGCAGAATTTCCTGAATGGCGCGTGAATCAAGAATAGTCATAAAATTCAAGATGCAAAAATACAGAAGTCAGAAACCGGAAAAATTTCTTCAACCGATTACTGACTACTTCTGTAATTTTTACTTAACTGTTACGGTTTCGCCGTCGTCGCGGTGGTTGCCGGACGAGTGTTGTAGTAAGTGATAAATTCTTTAGTAATATCGTATTTATCATCAAACCCGATCAGAATTCCGGCTTCCTCCAATTTCGCTCCGTCCAAGATTAATGAATAACCTTTCTGCTTGGTAAAATCCTGCATCGCCTTCATAATATCCTGATAAATCGGACCGACGACTACTTGATAACGTCGCTGATACTGCGCTTTGGCATCTTCCTGCTTAAATTTTATGTCCCGACCCATTCTGTCGAGTTCATCGGCTTTTTTCTGAAGATCGGCATCAGAGATCGGAATTTTGCCGCCGGGCTTAGAAAGTGTTTCCTGATAATTTTGCAGTTCCTTTTGAAGTGCCTGATACTTTGTCCCCAAAGCAGTCAACTCATCATTTTTAGGCTTGAATTCCGTTCCAAGACTATTTAATACACTAATATATTTGGTAATCCCGTCTTTGTCGTCAAAGGCGAGAGTGTTGACCAAACCGACTTTACCGGTTGTTGCGGTTTGGGCAAATGCCGACACCGCAAAAATGGCGGCGATAATTAAACTAACGGCGGTTAAACGAAATGTTCTCATTTTATTTGTAATTACTCCTTAAACTTTTATAAAAGGCTGTGTAGCTTTTGATTTGTGCCTTATTAGAATCTGATTTGTTAAAAACTGTTGCTTCCATTTTCGCAAATAATAAAATCAGTTATCAATTGGCAGTTAATACTTTCAAATTTAATTCTGACCGAAAACTGTTAAAAGGTTCTTCCGACTGTAAATCGGAAACCGCTTCTTTTGGCTAACTGAAAATTCGAGAAATTGCCCGGCAGATTCGGCACGTTCGGATTAAAGAAATAAATTAGGCGAAACGGCACGTTGACTACCGGAACTTGAACGCGCAGTTCCATACCGACGCTCGAACGAAAATCGCCGATGCTGTCAAACAAACTGTCATTGACGTTGATAAGTTGATTACGCTGTGCCTCGCCGCGAAAATTAATTAACTGCAAGCCTTGCGGCAAACTGACCGGACAACCGAACCGATTAGGCAAACAAAGTCTTCTGCCTTCATCAGTTGTTAGGAAATTGGTGTTATTAAACAGAATAGGGCTTCCCAAACTGGCTTCGACACCCGGATTATTGCGAAAGAAAAGTTGATTTAACGCCCCGATACCCAATAATCCGGCTCTTGCCAAGTTATCATCAGTCAAGAAGGGATCGTTAATTGTTTCTATGCCGGTTTTTCTCAAATTGAACGCCGAGCCGATGTCGGCAAAAGCGGCGAGCGAAACCGGACCGAAGATCGGAATACGATATTCAAAGTTGCCTAAAATCTGGGTGTCGGCGGGAATCGGCGTGAAATATGAAGTAATCAACGCCTGATTATCTCCGCTCGCGCCGGTAAAAGTTCCGAGCTGAGATAATTGACCGGCTACTTCGTCGGACAAACCGGGAATCAGAACCGGCGTGCCGGTAGCGTTGCTGGCAGCGACGACGTTTTGGCTGGTAACATAAACTGATGTTGGCGCAAACGGCGTGATGGCGCGATTGTCGTAACCGCGAATGTCGTATTCGCTTCCCAAACGATAACGTTCCTGATACGGAACTCCGCCGATAAACGACAGCGAATTGGAATTTCTGATTTTATCGGTCGTCGCAAAACTTCCGACTGTTCCGGCGAGCAGACGGAAACCGAAAACTTCCGCATTTTTGGAACGCTTGCGTCTGATCGGAATAAATTGCGAATAGGAAATTGTTGGTTGATAAGTTCTGACATCGCCGCCTAATCCCGCCAAAGCGAAAGAAGCCGAAAGCTGCTTTCCGCTCAAAGTATCAATGCCGTTTTCGGCAGTTCGGCGCGAATCATAAACAAAAGTCGGCGTAACGCGGCTGGTGGTATAGTTCGGTGTCGTGAAAATTGACGGAATAAACCGATTAGGGTCGCCCGAACTATTAGCTGACGGCGGAGCAACGCTCGTCGCCAAAAATTGATAACTCAGCCCGATGCGCGACAATCTAGAAAATGGTCTTTTCGGCAGAAATTCGGAAAGCGGCGCAGTGGCGAAAATGGTTGCGCCGTAAGTTGTGCTGGTAAATAGATTTTCTCTGTCGGTCGTAAAAGCCGCATTCGGATCAGTGTACAAACTGTTGAGCAAATCCTGATTTTGCGTCAATGCCGTTCCTTCACCCAAATATCTGTAACGGCTGGCAATCAGCGAAAAGCCGACTGAAATCGGGCGGTCGCGGAAATACGGTTCTTGAAATGTAAATTGAAAATTTTGCTGAACATTTCCCAAACCGAATTGAAATGAAAGAATTTCACCGCGTCCTAAGAGGTTATTGGTCGAATATTCCAGACCAAAGAACGAACCGCCGATGCCCGAAACTCCGCCGTTGAGCGAAATTTGCTGTCTGCCTTTTTCTCTGACTTTAACGATCAAATCAACGTCGCCTTGTTCGTCGTCGGTGCGGATTTCAACATCCTCATCTTTATTAATCGGATCGAAATACTGCGTTTGATTAAGCCGCAGAACCGAGAGTTCAAGTGCGTTTTGATTGTAAATATCGCCTTCGTTGATAAGAACTTCGCGGCGAAGAACGCGGTCGCGGGTAAATGTGTTGCCGGTAAATTCCAAACGGCGCAGACGAAACTGCTTGCCTTCGTCAATTTTAATCGTTACATCAACAATGCCTTCTTTCGGATTATTCGGGTTATCCTTAAAATCAGGCTCGAATTCGGCTTCATAAAGCACAAATCCCTGCGACCCGTAAGCCTTTTTCAAATCTTCGTTGACTCCTTCGATAAGCCGCTTACCGTTGGCAATATCGCCTGTTTTCAAACCGAGACCGGCTAAAATCTGTTGTTCGGAAAAGATGGAATTACCTTCGACTTTGAGTTCACCGACACGATAAAGTTTCCCTTCAGTAACGGGAACGATAATTTTTAAGGTGTCGTCTTTTGAAGTAACGAGCGGCAGCGGAAACTCTTTTAAAAGAGGAAGTCCGGTGCGCTTATAACCGAGACCGACGACCTGCGGTTCACCGATGCGGGCTTGAAAGTAACCTTTCGAGAACATATATGAACGCACATTTTTGTTCAAATCGTATTCGAGTTTTCGCAAATCGAGAATGTCCTGCCCTTGAAAGCGCGTGATAATTCCGGTTTCTTTGACAAGCTGCAACTGATTGCGAAGTTCACTGTTTGAAAATACGGAATTCCCTTCAAATTCAATATCAACAATACGCGAACGATTTCCCTGATCAACATCATAAGTGATGGCAGTCGAGGTCGCTGAAACTTCGTCGTCACGAAAAGTAACTTTGGCATTCGGATAACCTTTCGAGGCGAGCAGTTCACGGATGACGCGCACACCTTTTTGAGCGTTGACCGGACTGAAAATCGCTTCTTTTGAAATGCCGACACGCTGTTCGCGGAATGCCTTCAAAACGTCGGATTCGGGAACGGCTTTTAATCCGTCAAATTGAAGATCGCGGATAATCGGCAGTTCCTTAACTTCAAAAATCACATTAACGCCGCCGCGTATGCCGGGTTCAGTTAATACGCGTGTTTCGACTTTATCAAAGAAGTTAAGCGATAAAAGCTGCTGCAAATCGTTTTCAATCTGCGCTTGATTATAAACATCGCCGGGACGGGTTTTGATGTAATAAAGTAAATCTTCATCGCGCAAACGGCGATTGTTCTGAATATCAACATTCTCAACTAACTGCTGCTGCGTAACTGTTTCAGATTTCGGATTACCTTTCGTTTCATCATTATTTTTGGCAGGCGCGGGCGCAGCCGAAAATATAAAACATAATAAAACTAGCCCAAAAAGGCGAAAATTTTGCATAAACCAATTCCTTATAATTGCAATATATTTGGCTTTTAACAGCCTTTGTAAAAAAATTGCCCGTAAAAATCAAATAAAAAACAGTATCCTTTGTAATAAAATGGGCTTTTTTTCCAAGTTGGGTAAATACGCGAACTTTGATTCAATGAACAAAGTCTTGGTTGCCTTATTGATAGAACCCGTTCCACAAACTTCCGAATTATACAGATAAAACGATAAAAAGGAAAAAGCCGCAACCGAAACTTTCAGATTTTATTTATAACCTTTAAGATATACAAATTGAAATACTGCGTTATTTTACGCAAATATTATTTGTTTGCGGAAATTTTACCGGACTTAACAATATTTTTGGAGAAAAGATTTTATGGCAATCAGTCCCGAACTTTTAGAAATTCTCAGATGTCCGAAGTGTAAATCGGAAGTTAAAATCAAACCTGACGAAAGCGGTTTGAAATGTGAAAACCCGGAATGCGCTCTGGTTTATCCGATACGCGACGAAATTCCCGTAATGCTTATCGAAGAAGCCGCAAAAGAGAAATGAAAAATGGATAATAAAGATTTGATTTTCCATTTTTCGTTTTTCATTTTCCGTTATGGAAATTGACTGGCAAAATGTAAAGCGCGTTTTGATCGTGCGTCTGCGCTCAATCGGCGACACGGTTTTGGCAACGCCTTCGCTCATTGCATTGCGAAGATTTTTGCCCGAAGCGCAGATTGACATTCTGCTCGAAGATTGGGTCGCGCCGGTTTTGGACAATTTCGACGCGGTTGATAATGTTCTGACCGTTTCGCGGAAAAGCAATAAATCACGCATTGAAACCGCTTGGCAAATTCGGCGAAACAGATACGATGTCGCCATCAATCTGCACGGCGGAACGACGGCGACATTTTTTGTTCGCGCCAGCGGAGCAAAACACCGCGTCGGTTATTCCGAATATCAATATAATTTTCTCTATAATCATCTACTTTCGTCATCTTCCGATTTCTGGCAGCAAGAACATACGCATTCCGCCGAACAGCAGCTTGCGCTGTTGGGATTTGTCGGCGTTCCGGTTGACGACAAACCGAAAAGTCGTTTGATTGTTACTAAGAAAAGTGAGGAAGAAATGGATTTGTTTCTTCACATTTACGGAATTGACGAGGAAAAAAAAATTGCACTAATTCATCCGGCTGCCGCTTTTGATACGAAACAATGGGCGACCGAAAATTTCGCAAAAGTAATTGACTATCTTGTGTCACGCGGCATTTTTTCCGTTGTTGTTGCTACACCGAAAGAGGGAAAAGTTATCAATGAAATAAACGAGAAAACTTCGACTTTTTTTCACGGCTTTACTCATTTAACCTTGCCGGAAATAATTGCTTTAGCTTCACGCGCCGAGATTTTCGTCGGCAACGATTCGGGAATCGCCCATATCGCCGCGGCAGTCGAAACACCGAGCGTCGTCATTTTCGGTTCGTCAAACATCAATCATTGGCGACCGTGGACAAACGGAAAATCGGAAATCGTTTACAAAGAACTGCCGTGTCAGCCGTGCGCCGGTTATTTTTGCAAAGAATTTGACGAACCGAAATGTATTTTAAGCGTTGAAGTTAGCGATGTTTTGCAAAAAATTGATAAAGTTTTAGATACAAAATGAACGAAAGATACAGCCGCCAAATTCTATTTAAAGAAATCGGCAAAAAAGGTCAGGAAAAACTATTAAATTCGAAAGTTTTGCTCGTCGGCGCAGGCGCGTTAGGTGCGGCTCACGCGGAAATGCTGGCTCGTGCAGGCGTTGGGTTTCTGCGAATTGTTGACCGCGATTTTGTCGAACTTTCCAATTTGCAACGACAGACGCTTTATTCGGAATCGGACGCAAAAGAAAGACTGCCAAAAGCGATTGCAGCGAAAAAACGCCTTGCGGAAATCAATTCCGAAATAGAAGTCGAAGCGATCATCGCCGACATCAATCATTCAAACGTCGAAAACTTCATCAAAGATGTTGATATTGTTTTGGACGGCACGGACAATTTTCAGATTCGCTACCTTTTGAACGAAGCCTGCGTTAAATATCATAAAACGTGGATTTACGGCGCGGCGGTGTCGAGTTACGGGACGACGATGACAATTTTTCCGCACGAAACGCCGTGTCTGCGCTGTATTTTTGAGGAAATGCCAAGCACCGGAAGTGCGCCGACGTGCGACACGGCGGGCGTAATTATGCCGATTATTGCGACGATTTCCGCCGTTCAGGTAACGGAAGCGTTGAAAATTCTGACTGGTAAAACGGAAGATTTGCACAAAAGTTTAATGCAGTTTGACGTTTGGCGAAACGATTGGCGCAAAATAAAATTGGGGAAACCGAACGCCGACTGCGCCGTTTGCGGACAACAAATTTTTGAATTGCTCGACGCGGAAAACGCCGATTTCGCCGCTGTTTTGTGCGGACGCGATGCTGTGCAGATTATGCCTTTGAGTTCTTCAAATATTGATTTGGAAAATCTCGGCGAAAAATTGAAAAACGTCGGCGAAATAAAAATTAATGAATACCTTTTGCGGCTGAAAGTCGAAAATTACGAATTAACCGTTTTCAAAGACGCACGGGCGATTATTCGCGGAACTAACGACATTTCAAGGGCGCGTTCAATTTATGCAAAATATGTCGGTGTATGAGACAATTTTCACAAACATTTTTCGTGTTGGTTTAACGGAGGAAAAGTGAAAAATAACAAACCGAAAGTTGTCATCATCGGCGGCGGTTTCGGCGGACTCGAAGCGGCGAAAAATCTGGGAAACGAAGCCGTCGAAGTCGCGCTGATTGATAAGAAAAATCATCACACGTTTCAGCCTTTGCTGTATCAGGTGGCGACGGCGGTTTTGTCGCCGGGCGAAATCGCTTCACCGATTCGGCGGATTTTGCAGCGTTATAAAAATGTCGAAGTTATTCTCGGCGAAGCGTCCGATTTTGATCTGGAAAAACAAGTCGTCAAACTGCACGACGGTTCGGAAGTTTCATTTGATTATTTGATCGTCGCGGCGGGTGCGCGGCATGCTTATTTCGGTCACGACGATTGGGAAAACGCCGCGCCGGGGTTGAAAACCCTCGAAGACGCGCTGGAAATTCGGCGGCGTGTTTTGCTGGCTTTCGAACTCGCCGAGCGCGAAGCGTATTTGACGGGCGTGAAAAAACATCTGAATTTCGTCATCATCGGCGGCGGCGCGACTGGTGTTGAACTCGCCGGCGCGATTGCCGGAATCGCGCGTCAGGCGTTGGCAAAGGATTTTAAATTGATTGACACAAAACGCGCGCTCGTCCAGCTTTTTGAAGGCGGCGACCGCATTTTGACGATGTTTTCGCCCGACCTTTCGGCGCACGCTAAACGAGATTTGGAAGATTTGGGCGTGGAAGTAAATCTCAACAGTTTCGTTACCGACATCGAAGACGGGCGCGTCAAAGTCGGAGATAAATGGATAAATTGCGATGTCGCGGTCTGGGCGACGGGCGTGGCGGCTTCGCATCTCGGCAAGGATTTGGGCGTGAAAACCGACAAAGTCGGGCGCGTTTTCGTCAACAAAGATTTGACGATTCCCGAACACAAAAACATTTTCGTCATCGGCGATATGGCTTCGCTGAAAATGGACGACGGCAAAGAAGTTCCCGGTGTCGCGCCCGCCGCGATGCAGATGGCGGACAACGCCTGCGAAAATATTCTGCGCGATTTGAAAAACGAGCCGCGCAAAAATTTCAAATATTGGGACAAAGGTTCGATGGCGACCATCGGACGCAGCAAAGCGATTATCGAAGCCGGACGTTTCAAATTAACCGGATTTCTCGCTTGGCTGGCGTGGCTGTTCGTGCATATTTTGACGCTGATCGGTTTCAAAAATCGGCTTTATGTTGTGAGCGAATGGTTTTGGGCGTATCTGACGCGCGAACGAAGCGCGAGACTGATCACCGGCGATGCCGAAGAAATGTACCACGCTTTGAAGTTTATCGAAGCAAGACTGGACACGCGAATTTTAGGGAAAAAATCAGACGAAAATGCCGAACGAGAAAAATCCAAAACCAATTGACGCGACAGAAAGCGAAACAATTCTCGAAACAAACCGTTTAATTCTAAAAACTTGGACGCGAAACGACGCGGATTCTTTATTTGAAATTTTGCAGGACGCGGAAGTTGTGCGCGGGATTGACGACGGAAATCCTTTTAGTTTTGAAAAAACGCTGAAATTTCTGGAAACGATGGAAAAATCGCGCACGAAAAACGGTTTTTGCCGTTGGAAAATTGTCGAAAAATCGAGCGGCGAAATCATCGGAAGCTGCGGATTCGGGAAATTAGCCGAAACGGAAGAAATCGAACTCGGTTATCTGCTGGCGCGAAAATTCTGGGGCAAAGGTTACGCGACGGAAATCGCCAAAGCCGTATTCGATTACGGTTTCGACAAATTAAATTTTCGTGAAATAATCGCTTTGACCGATTTGGAAAATGCCGCTTCGCAAAATGTTTTAGAGAAAATCGGCTTTGCCAAACGCGGCATCGAAACTTATAAAGGCGAAGAAAATTTGGTTTTTGCCACCGAAAAAAGTCAATTATGTGAATTTGATGGCTAAAACAACATTTATTAAAAACTCTGTGAAAAACTCGGTGTTCTCTGTGTTAAGAAAATTTTTCAACACAGAGAACATGGAGAAAACATAGAGAATCACAGGAGAAAAACGCTTTTTATTTCTTGATTCACACATCAATATCTAATGAAAAAATTTATAAGTTTGTTTTTTATAATGCTTCTGAGCATTTTCGCAGCAGACGCGAGCGAACCGATGATTTGGTCGGTCAATACGCGCACGGAAGTTTTGAAAGGCGACGCGAAAGGCGTTTCGATCAATGAAAACGGCACGATCAGCCTCGCGCCAAAGTTGATGCAGATTGCCAACACCGAACAATCTTACGTTTGGTCGAGCGCGATTGACGCGGGCGGCAATGTATTTTTGGGAACGGGCAGCGACGGGAAAATTTTCAAAGTTGACGCGAGTGGCAAAAGCACGCTTTTTTATGACACGAATGAATTAAACGTCGCGGCTCTGGCAGTCGGCAAAAACGGCGAGCTTTACGCCGGAACTTCGCCGGACGGCAAAGTTTACCGCATTTCGGCAAACGGCGCGGCGGAAGTTTTTTTTGAGCCGAAAGAAAAATATATCTGGTCGCTGGCGGTTTTAAATGACGGAAGTTTGGCGGTCGGAACGGGCGAAAACGGCAGGATTTATAGAGTAAAATCGGCAAATGCTACGCCGGAAAGTTCGCTGCTTTTTGATACGAGCGAAACGCATATTATTTCGCTGGCGACTGACAAACAAGACAATCTCTACGCCGGAACTGATTCAAACGGTTTGGTTTTGCGTTTTGCGCCGGACGGAAAACCGTTCGCTTTGCTCGATTCAAATTTGCGGGAAATTCACGACATCGCCGTCGGCGCGGATAATTCGATTTACGTTTTAGCCGTCAGCGACGCGGCTTCGGCTTCGAGAGCGGCAACGCCGACCGCGACCGCAACGCCTGAAAATGTCGAAACAAACGCCGCGCCGACTCCTGAACCGACACCGAAAAGCCGTTACGATTTAACAACGGCGAAATCGGCGGTTTACCGTATTTTGCCCGATGGCGGAAACGATATTATTTGGAATTCGTCGGATATAACGGCGTTTTCAATCGCGGCAAACCCGAACGGAAACGGCGTTTTAATCGGCACTTCCGACAAAGGCAGAATTTATTCGGCGACCAACGACGGGCGCGAAACTCTGCTTTTGCAATCCGGCGAAGGACAAATTTCGACTTTGAAATCGCGCGGAAATCAATTTTTCGCAACTTCCAGCAATCAGGGAAAACTTTACCGTTTCGGCGCGGAAACCGAAGCGCAGGGCAATTACGAATCGGCGGTTTTGGACGCGAAAGCGAGCGCGTCTTGGGGCAGAATTTGGTGGCGTTCAAACGGCAATGTCGTTTTGCAGACACGCGCCGGAAATACGAATAAACCGGACGAAACGTGGAGCGATTGGAGCGCGAATTATGCGGATCAAAAAGGCGTGCAGATTTCGAGTCCGAACGCCAAATATCTGCAATGGCGGGCGATTTTGAAAAGTTCGGCGGCGTTGAGCGAAGTTAATATTTCATATTTAGCCAGAAATATCGCGCCGGAAGTTCTTTCGATTAAGATTTTGCCGACGAATGTCGGATTGTTGGCAAATCCGGCAGTGCAGATTGATCCGAATATCGAACTTTCAGGATTAAATCCGGTTGATTTCGGTTTGCCGGCGACGACAAATATTCCGCCGCGCAAAGTTTATCTGCGCGGGGCGCGTTCGCTGCAATGGACGGCGGAAGACCGCAATAATGATAAACTGTCATACGACGTTTATTATCGTGAAGTCGGCGAAACGAATTTTAAACTTCTGCGCGAAAATCTCGAAGACAATTTTTTCACGATTGACGGCGCGGCACTGGCTGACGGACGGTATGTTTTCAAAATTGTCGCTAATGATTCGCCGTCAAATCCAATTTCTTTGGCTTTGACCGGCGAAAGAGTCAGCGAACTTATTGATCTTGATAACACGCCGCCGATGATTTCCGCCGTCGGAACGCCGCAAATCGTCGGCGATAAGGCGCGTGTTTCGTTTGAAGCAAATGATGCGGCAAGTTATTTGAACCGCGCCGAATACAGCATCAATGGCGGACAGTGGCAAGCCGTTTTCGCCGACGACGGCATTTCCGACAGTCCGAAAGAGCGTTACAGTTTGGAAATTTCGCTTGGAAATTCGGGTGAATACACAATTGCATTGCGCGTCTTTGATGTGAACGGCAATGTCGGAAGCGCGCGGGTTGTGGTTAGAAAATAAATTCAGATGTCAAATGTTAGAACCGAATTCAGAATCTAATATCTAATACGCTTTTCAATTAGAAATTATGCAATAATAACAAGATGAATAAAGCGGTGCCAAAAATTAAAGAAACCAAAGAAGAAATTCGAGAGATGCTCAAAAGTGAACATCATGTTAAACGGCAAAACAGACTACAGGCA
>JBBSIE010000084.1:0-18509 GCA_038232235.1 Pyrinomonadales bacterium
CATTATGATTCGATGTGCAACCTCGACCCGAAGGATGTAACGTGCAATGCGCCAGGAGCGAACGACGACGCTTCCGGCACGGCGGCGGTTTTGGAAATGGCGCGCGTAATGTCGAAAAGAAAATTTGACGCGACAATTGTTTTTATGGCGGTTGCGGGCGAAGAACAAGGGCTTTTGGGAGCGACATATTTTGCCGAGCAAGCCAAGCAAAAACAAATGGACATCTAAGCGATGTTCACCAACGACATTATCGGCGGCGTAACGAGTTATAAAAACGCGCCCGACCGTCAAAGTGTGCGCGTTTTTGCAGAAGGCGTGCCGTCAAACGAAACCGAACAGCAGGCAAATCTGCGGCGCAGCGTCGGCGGCGAAAACGATTCGGCTTCGCGCCAACTCGGACGCTATATCAAAGAAGTTGCCGACCTTTATTCGCCGAAATTTTCGGTGCAGTTGATTTACCGGCGCGACAGATACGGGCGCGGCGGCGATCATATTCCGTTTTTGGAAAACGGATTTCCGGCGGTCAGATTTACCGAACCGCACGAAGATTACACGCATCAACATCAATCGGTAAAAATCGTGGACGGCAAGCAATACGGCGATTTGCCCGAATTTGTTGATTTTGATTACATCGCCAATGTAACGCGCATCAACGCAGCAAGTCTTGCCTCGCTTGCACTTGCGCCTGCGAAACCGAACAACGTCGGAATTGTTACAGCCAGATTGACCAATGACACGGAATTGAAATGGGACGCAAGCACCGGCGCGGATTTAGCTGGTTATGAAGTCGTCTGGCGCGACACGACTTCGCCTTTTTGGACGAATTCGCTTTTTGTCGGAAACGTAACGAATTACACTGCGAAGGAAATGTCGAAGGACAATTACTTTTTCGGCGTTCGCACGGTTGATAAGAATGGCAACAAAAGTCCGGTTGTTTATCCGAAACCGATGAGGTAAAAGTTAATCAACACATTTCACCTCTCATCCATCACTTATTCCGAAGATTCTTCTCATTCGGCATAAATTGTGAAACACTACCAATTTTCGAGTGTTTTGAGTTCAAACTTTATTTTGCCTGTCCGCCGCGCTTTGCGGGCGGACAACACGATGAAGCGCGAACTCAAAACCCTGAAAACTAAATTTACAGACTACTTGGCTGGTTTTGAATGTCAACCAAAATAAATTATCCTGCGAATATAACAGACAATTCAATTCCCCCTTTTCTAAACCTACGCTAATAAATGCTATAATTTGCTAATTTTAACAATGCTCAAAGTGAATCAACAATTTGGACGCTACGGCATTATTTCAGTTCTCGGCGCAGGCGGGATGGGCGAAGTATATATGGCAACCGACGCGCTTCTCAATCGCAAAGTCGCCATTAAAATTTTGTCCGGCGACTTTAATGAAGACCGTCTGCGGCGTTTCAAACAGGAAGCCTCCGCTGCTTCGGCTCTCAATCATCCGAATATTCTTACAATTTACGAGATCGGCGAATTTGAAAAAACTCAATATATCGCTGCCGAATATGTCGAAGGCGAAACTTTGCACGAACTTTTGAAACGCGCGCCGATCAATCTGGAAACCGCGATTGGCATTGCCGTCCAAGTCGTCAGCGCACTCGATGTTGCTCATCGGGCAAATATCGTTCACCGCGACATCAAGCCGGAAAATGTGATGATTCGCCCGGATGGATTGGTAAAACTGCTTGATTTCGGGATTGCGAAACTTACCGCAGGCGGTTTTCCGACCGAATTCGGCACGGCTGACGCGATAACCATTAAAATTAACACGACGCCGGGCATTATTATCGGCACGGCAAATTATATGTCGCCCGAACAGGCTCGCGGTAAAGCCGTTGACGCGCGGACGGACATTTTCAGTTTTGGCGTAATGCTCTACGAAATGCTGACGGGAAAACGCCCTTTTCAGGGTGAAAACACACTCGACACTATCGGCTCGATTCTGCACCGCGAACCCGCGCCGCTTGAAGAATTTCAAATTCCCGACGAACTAGGCGGCGCGGTCGAAAAATGTCTGCGTAAAGACTGCGACGAGCGTTATCAAACTTCGCAGGATTTGCTGGCGGATTTGAAAACCGTTCAGCGCAATTTGGAATTGGCAGACACGGCGGAGAGAATCTTGCTGTTTCCGCGTGCCGCCAATTCTTCGCCGCGAAATTTTAAACCGACAGTCGTTACCGCTAATCAGGGACAAACGACAATCGAGTCGGCAGTTTGGAAAAACAATCGCAGATTCATCTTTTTCGGCTCGGCGATAATTTTGCTCGTCGCGCTTTTGGGTTTCGGACTCTGGTATTCCAAAAACCGTTCGCCTGCCGCGCCGCCGACAATCGAATCAATCGCCGTTTTGCCGTTCGTCAACGAAAGCGGAAACGAGGAAATCGAGTATCTTTCCGACGGAATGACCGAATCTTTGATTAACAGTCTTTCGCAATTGCCGCATCTTTCCGTAAAGGCGCGCAGTTCCGTTTTTCGCTATAAAGGCAAGGACACAACCGCGCAGCAAATCGGCAGAGACCTAAACGTCCAAGCCATTTTGAGCGGGCGCGTGATCGAACGCGGAGGAAATTTAACGCTTTCTTTGGAACTGGTCGAAGCGCACACGGGCAATTTGATCTGGGGCGAACGCTACGAGCGAAAATTAACCGATCTGGTTGTGCTGCAAAACGAAATCGCTCACGACGTTTCAAACAAACTGAAAACAAAATTATCAGGCGCGGAAGAAAACTCTCTGGCAAAAAATTATACGGAAAACACCGAAGCCTATCGCCTTTATTTGCAGGGACGTTTTTACTGGAACAAACGAACGGGAAAAGATTTGTTCAAGTCAATCGAATATTTCGAGCGGGCGATTGCGCTTGATCCGAATTACGCGCTCGCTTACGCCGGACTTGCCGATTCTTACGCGCTGCTTTCGCCATATCTCGCCGCTTCGCCCGCCGATGCGATGCCGAAGGCGCGTGATGCCGCGCTCAAAGCCCTCGCGCTCGACGACCAACTGGTCGAAGCGCACACTGCGCTCGGACTTATCTTAAACACTTATGATTACGATTTTGCCGGAGCGGAACGCGAATTACGGCGTGCCATCGAACTCAATCCGAATTACGCGACGGCGCACCAGTTTTACGGTGAATTACTGATGTATCTGGGTCGCCGCGAAGAATCCGAAGCCGAATTTCGGATCGCCCTCGAAATTGATCCGTTTTCGCTGATAATAAATCGTCAATACGGCGAAAGTTTGATTTATGCCCGAAAATATGAGTCAAGCGTCGTTCAATTAAGAAAAACGCTTGATTTTGATCCCAATTTTGCCTCTACACACGCCAGTCTAAGTTTTGTCTATCAAACAATCGGAAAATATCAGGATGCGATTGAAGAATACGCGAAATTTCAGGAATTAATCGGCGAAGACCATAATGCGGCGATTATCAGGCAGAGTTTTGCCGAAGGTAATTTTGAAGGT
Source organism: Pyrinomonadales bacterium (assembly GCA_038232235.1). Classification (GTDB taxonomy): domain Bacteria; phylum Acidobacteriota; class Blastocatellia; order Pyrinomonadales; family Pyrinomonadaceae. The sequence goes on from JBBSIE010000084.1 coordinate 3,487, forward strand.
TTTCTGCGAACGATGACCGGAGAAAACCGTCCTTCCAACGCCACATCATATTCGGTAGCGACGTGGTATGCGCTGCTCGGCGAAAAAGATAAAGCGTTTGACGAACTAAACAAAGCGTTTGAAAATCGAGAATATTCCATCGTGCTGCTGAAAGTTGATCCGCGTTTCGACGAAATACGTTCCGACGCGCGATTTTCGGCTCTGCTCCGGCGTGTCGGTTTTCCGCAGTAGAAAAAACCACTTACAAATTTAAATATAATGAAGATTCAACTTAAAATTCAGTTTTCGATGAAAGTTTTATTGAAATCGGTTATCTTCAAAATTATTTGATTTTGACGGCATATCTGTTAAAACTAAACTAATGAATGCTATAATTCGTTGACTTTAACAATGCTCGAAGTAAATCAACAATTTGGACGGTATCGAATTATTTCGGTTCTCGGCGCGGGCGGAATGGGCGAGGTTTATCTGGCTGAGGACACGCAGTTAAAACGAAAAATCGCGCTCAAAATTTTAACTCTCAAAACCGACAGTAATAATGATTATCAACGTCGTTTTGTCCGTGAAGCACAAGCCATTTCCGCGCTCAATCATCCAAATATCGTTACAATTTATGAAGTCGGCGAATGGGAAACTATTAGTTTTATCGCAATGGAATTTGTCGAAGGCGAAAATCTGCGAACTCTAATAAAAAATGGAGAATTGTCATTAAGAAACGCCGTTGATATTGGAATTCAAGCAGCTTCGGCACTGGCGGCGGCACACGCGGCGGGAATTATTCACCGCGACATTAAGCCCGATAATATGGTGCGCCGACCTGACGGAATCATCAAAGTTTTAGATTTTGGTTTAGCGAAACAAACACTCGAATCATCCAAAAAAGGCGAAGCTGACCCGGAAGCACCGACGCAGACGCAGCAATTGACGATTCCCGGAATGATTATGGGAACTGCCGCTTATATGTCGCCCGAACAGGCTCGCGGCAGGGAAACCGACGAAAGAACGGATATTTGGAGTCTCGGCGCGGTGATTTATGAAATGATTACGGGACACGCGCCGTTTTCGGGCGAAACCAAAAGCGATATGCTGGCGGCGATTTTGAAGTCGGAAACGCCGACGCTTGCGCTTTATACGCCGGGCGTTTCTCAGGAACTCGAAGACATCGTAAAAAAGGCTCTCGGCAAAGACTGCAAAGAACGCTATCAAACCGTTCGGGAAATATTGGCTGATTTGAAAAACTTTCAAGACGAATTGACCGTTTCCATTCGCCCACTCAAATCGAATGCCGTTTCGACGGACTTATTCCCGAAAGCCGGACTGACAAATATTACTTTTAACACGGAAAGGTTTCCGAACAGGCGGCGTTGGTTGTGGATTGGCGTTCCCGTAATTGTTTTGCTGATCGGATTTTCAGTTTGGTATTTCAACCGGAAACCGAGTTTGCCGGAAATAAATCCGGCATCGTACGTTTCATCGCAAATCACCAGTTGGAAAAGCGACTTAGGCGAAGATGGAACGAGTCGGGCGCGTTTTTCGCCGGACGGAAAACTTGTTGCTTACGTAGCCGCTAAAAACGGAAAAAACAGCATTTGGCTCAAACAAATCGGCGGCGGCGAACCGTTCACGCGCATACAGGACGATGAGGAAGATATAAGTCCGATTTGGTCGCCGCCCGACGACGGAAACATCGCCTACATCTCCAACCGCGGCAACCAAAGTGGAATATGGATGATTCCCGCGCTCGGCGGTTCTCCGACACTGCTTTCACCGATTGACGGATACGGAGAATTGATCAAGTGGTCAAAGGACAGCACAGTCATTTATTTCGAGATGAAACAAAATCTGTATATTCTGACAATTGCCTCAAAACAGATAACGAAACTGACGAATTTTGACGAAACAAAACCTATCAATCGTGATTTCAGTGTTTCGCCGGACGAACGGCAAATTGTCTATGCGGACGATAAAGAAAATCAAAGAGATTTATGGACAGCCGATTTGCACGGAGAAAATCCGGTGCGTCTGACCGATGATGAATATAACGACAGCCAACCGATTTGGCATCCCGACGAACAGCGCGTTATTTATAATTCAACCCGCAACGGAGTCAGGCAGATTTGTTTAGCTTTTTTAGACGGACGACCCAACGTGCAGTTGACCAATAACGACAGCGACAGTGTTGTTTCGGACATTTCTGCGAAGGGGACAAAAATTCTTTATAAATCAACCAAAGACGATTTGGATTTGTGGGGCGTGAACCTTTCCGATAAAGCGGAATTTCAGATAACTTCTGACATCGGCGGAGAATTTTGGCAGGATGTTTCGCCAAACTCCGAAACTATAGTTTATCAATCGGCACCGTGGACAAGCATCGAAAACAGATTGACTCACTCATTGATCCTGACGCAGAAAATCAAAAATAGCGGTCAAAAGATTACACTTTCGTCGGATGGTTTCAATCCGCGCTGGTCGCCCGACGGAAACAGGATTGCGTTTTTGCATTCGGACGGCGGCAAAATGAATCTTTGGCTAACCTCCGCTTCTGGCGGTGATGCCCGCCAACTGACAAGCGACGGCATTTTATCTGGCGGTTATACTTTACTGCCATTTAACTTGGTGCAAACACAGGATTATCAATGGTCGCCCGACAGCCGTTCGATTATTTACTGCGCCGTCCGCGAAGGCGTTTCAAATGTTTGGCAAATGGCGGTTGACGGCACGGGCGAAAAGCGTTTGACAAATAATGAAGACAAAAATTTGCGATTTTTTAATCCACTTTTCTCGCCCGACGGCAGCCGACTAGCTTGGACGGGGTTATTGATTGACGCACAAAACAAACGACATTGGAGTGTTTGGCTGTTAGCTGACGGAAAAGTTAGCCGAATTTTTCAGAAGGATTTGGTCTTGCAGATAATTGGTTGGTCAGCTTCGGAAGATGGATTGATCGTCAAATCAGTTGAAGGCGGTAATGAATTGCAATTGCTGCCCGTTGACGTACATGTTTTGCACATATCTTTAAAAGACGGCGAACTGCACTTGCTTTCCACACTTAAAGAGGTATATTTTCAAAACATAAAACTTTCTCCCGACCATAAAATCATCGCTTTTGTCGGACGACAAAACGACAGCGATGCAATTCAAACGCTGCCCTCAACCGGCGGAACGGCAAAAACGCTCATCAGCAGTAACGATGCCCGCGTTTATTTTTCAAATCTTACCTTTGCTCCCGACGGTAAGACTATTTATTTTGGCAAACAAGCCAATTGGCAGATAATCTCAATGATTGATAATTTCAAATAGGAGAAACAAAAATGGCGATAAAAAAACAAATCACAGATAAAAATTCTAAAACTAAACCCGATGCCTCCGAAAAAACTTCCCGACCGAAAAATTCTTCTGATTTTTCAAAAACCTATATAGAATTGCGAACCGTGCTTGACGCGCTGGAAATAACGGCTTTGCGCTACTGTCTAATGGAAAAAGGTGAGGCGGATAGAATAAAACACGCCGAAAAAATGATAAAAAAACTGAAACCGATAGTCCAGAAATACCAAACAAAAATGCAAATGAGCGGCGGCGGCGGCGGCTGTTGCGAAGGTTTCTTCTATTGTCACGGTGTCTGCGTACCTTATCCGTGTAATCAGGGAAGATGAATACATCCAGGAAACAGAAGAAACGTGAACAATTATAGAATTACGTCAGATTTTCGCGTTTGCGTTTCCCCTGTTTTCATAGTTCAAACATTATACTAATTCCGAAACCTGTTTTGAAAAATATACTTACTGAAGCGAAATTGAGATGACTGTAAGATAATAAATTCAAAGACAGAAGTCTATGCTGTGTGCGGACTTTTGCAGTGCTTTCTGAATCATCAAGCACAAATTACTTTAATTTTCCGCCTTTAAAATTTTGGCTTCAGCTTTTTTGGAAAAAAACATATCTAAAATCAGCAAACCCGCGCCGACGCAAATCGCCATATCCGCGACGTTAAAAGTCGGATAATGCCAACTGCCGAACTGCACGTCAATAAAATCAATGACAAAACCGAGCCTTATTCTGTCAACGACGTTTCCGAGAATGCCCGCCAGAAGCAAAGCCAACGCACCTAAAAGCCGGTCGTGAGTTTTCGGAGTACGCCAAAAATAATACAAAACCAAAACTCCCGCGATACCCGCCACAACCGAAAGTCCCCAGCGTCCGGCATCGCCGTGATCGTCGAGGAAACTAAACGCCACGCCCGTATTTTGCGCGTAAGCGAAGTTTAAAAAATTCGGAATAATTTCCCGGTCGCCGCCGAACCGCAAACGGCGAATTGCCCACGCCTTCGACGTTTGATCTATCAAAAAGACTGCGCCTGTTGCGATTAAATACCCGATTTTCCAAAATACATCTGTTTTTTTCATTTCTTACTTCAGATGTTTGGTGGCAACGTATGGATGTTTCGGATTAACGACGAGTTTTTGCTCACGCAGATTTACCAAAACGTCCATATCTTCCATCGGAATCGAGCCAAGCAAAACTTCCGCGTCGCCCGGCAAAACGATTGCGTCAACGGTTGTTCGCCGATTTTCAAACCGAACCTCGACAGGTCCGACGACATCAACTTCAATCAAAGTTTCATCCGCCAAAGTGCCGAACTGTTTTTCGATAAAAGGCAAATTAAGCTGCGCCTGCACGGTTTCATTGATCGAAAGCATATACGCGCCGCTATCCACCAAAGCATCAACGCGCAATTTTTTAACATCTTTTTCATCAAGCAATCCTTGACGCATCAGATAAACATCTCCGCCGTTCAGTAAATCAATTTCGGCATAAACCAAACCCATTTCATTAACTCCAGACTCATATTTCGGTATTTCTTTTTTCGGCACGGGAATCAGCATAACAAATAAATTATAACCCGTTTTCGATTTCCGACAACGCCGCGACGCATCTTTCGCAGACAGTCGGATATTTTTCCGATTCGCCGACTCTTGTTGAATAATTCCAGCATCGTTCGCATTTTTCGCCGTCCGCTTTTTGGATTTCGACGTTGAATTTATCGCCTTCGTGGACTTCGACTTGCGATACGATAAAGATATAACGCAAATCTTCATAATAATTTAGAAGAAAATAAGTCGTATCTTTATCAACCGTCAAAATTACTTTTGCTTCCAAAGACGAGCCGATAATTTTCGCTCCTCGCGCATCTTCGAGTTTTTTCAAAACCTCGTCGCGGATCGCAAAAATCTTTTCCCAATCGGATAAAAGCTGAGAATTATCCGCGCCGGAAATTTTCGGAAAGTCCGCCAGATGAACCGATTCCAATTTTTGATGCGGCAGATTTTCCCACGCTTCGTCAGCCGTAAAAGTCAGCATCGGCGCGAGCAGACGACACAATTTATCCGTGATTTCGTAAAGCGCAGTCTGCGCCGAACGCCGTTCGACCGAATTCGGCGCGTAGATATAAAGCCGGTCTTTGATGATGTCGAAATATCTTGCCGACAGAGTTACAGTGACAAAATTGTAAAGCGTTTGATAAGCAGTTTGAAAATCGTATTTTTCATAACCTTTCAAAACCTTTTCAATCACGACATCGAATGCCGCCAACGCCCAGCGGTCAATTTCCTGCATTTCGGCGAGCGCGACCGTATCGAATTCGGGATTAAAGCCATCCAAATTGCTGAGCGCGTAACGCAGAGTGTTTCTAAATTTGCGGTAAGCGTCAACGATGCGCGACAAAATCTCGTCCGAACAGCGCATATCTTCGGTGTAATCAACCGCCGCCGCCCAAAGTCGCAAAACTTCCGCGCCGCTTTTATTGACAACTTCGTTCGGCGAAACGGCGTTGCCGGTTGATTTGTGCATCTGTCTGCCTTCGCCGTCCACAACCCAGCCGTGCGTAATCAAATTTCGATACGGCGATTCGTCGTGCGCGGCGAGTCCGCACATCAAAGAAGAATTAAACCAGCCGCGAAACTGATCGCCGCCTTCGAGATAAACGTCCGCCGGAAACCGCAAATTGTCGCGTGTTTCCAAAACCGCCACGCAACTTGAACCGGAATCGAACCAAACATCTAAAATATCGGTTTCTTTTGTAAAATCCGTGCCGCCGCATTTCGGACATTTGAAATTTTCGGGCAGTAAATCACGCGCTTCGCGGTTATACCAAGCGTCCGCCGTTTCCTGTTGGAAAATATCGGCGACGTGATTGACGACATCAACATCGGCAATCGCTTCGTCGCAATCGTTACAGTAAAAAACCGGAATCGGAACGCCCCAAACTCTCTGCCGCGAAACACACCAATCGGGACGGTTTTTGAACATATTCTGCATTCTGCCCGCACCCCACGCCGGATGCCAGTTGACTTTTTCGACTTCGCGCAAAGCGTTTTCACGCAGAGAAATTTTCTCGCCCGTTTCAGCTTCCGCGTCCATCGAAATAAACCACTGCGGCGTGGCGCGAAAAATCACCGGATTTTTGCAACGCCAGCAATGCGGATAACGGTGATTGTAATTTTCCGTGAACATCAACGCGCCCGAATTACGCATAAATTCGACGATTTTCGGGTTGGCTTTAAAAATAAATTCACCCGCGAAGTTTTCGACTTCCGACGTGAATTTTCCGCCGTTATCAACCGGACAATAAACTTCCAGACCGTATTCTTTGCCGATTACAAAATCGTCGTGTCCGTGTCCGGGCGCGGTGTGAACGCAGCCTGTTCCTGATTTATTCGCCGATTTACTTTCAAATTTTACATCGAGTTCGACTTCCGCGTCGGCTTCGCCAAGCGTTACGTGGTCGCCGTTCATCAACAGCGAAGTTCGGTCGAGCCAAGCGTGTTTTGCTTCGAGTTTGTCTAATTTCGAACCTTTGAAACGCGCCAATTCCTTCGCGCTGTTCAAACCGCAAAGTTCGGCAAAAGATTTCGCCAGTTCGGACGCGACAATATAAACTTCGCCGTTTGCTTCAATCGCCGAATAATCAAAATCGGGATTGACGGAAATTCCCAAATTCGCGGGCAAAGTCCATGGCGTTGTCGTCCAGATGACGACGAAAACATTTTTTCCTTTCAAATTTTCGTCAATCAAACCTGCGTCGGATTTCAGCGGAAATTTGACATAAACAGACGGCGAAGTGTGTTGTTTATACTCGACTTCGGCTTCGGCGAGCGCGGTTTGGTCGTGAACGCACCAGTAAACCGGACGCAAACCTTTGTAAACATAACCTCGTTCCAAAAATGTTCCGAAAAGACGCGCCGTTGCTGCTTCGTAGTCGTTCGACATCGTTAAATACGGATTTTCCCATTCGCCGAAAACGCCGAGTCTGCGAAAATCTTTCGTTTGTCCGTCCATCGCTTTGGCGGCGTGTTCGCGGCACAGACGGCGAAATGTCGAAACGGGCAAATCCTTTCGGTCTTTGCCTTTTTCCGCCAGTTTTTTCTCAACATATGTTTCAATCGGCAAACCGTGACAATCGTAACCGGGAACGTAGGGCGCGTTAAAACCCATCATCGTCCGCGTTTTGACGACAAAATCTTTTAAAATTTTATTAAGCGCAGTGCCGATGTGAATATCGGCATTCGCATACGGCGGACCGTCGTGCAGAATAAATTTTTCCGCGTCTTTTCTCGATTCGAGAATCATTTCGTAAAGTTTCGCGTCCTGCCATTTTTGCAGACGCGCCGGTTCTGCCTGTCCGAGATTCGCCTTTTGCGAAAAGTTTGTTTTAGGTAAATTAACGGTTTTTTTCAGTTCTAAAGGTTCATTCATACATTTATCATTTAACATTTATCATTTAACATTTATCAACCAGCAAAATGATAAATGTTAAATGATAAATGGAAAAGTCCCAAGTCGTTTGTTGACTTGGGACTCGTTTAAGCAAAGTTTTACCTTTGGCTTAACTCTTTCGAGCGAAGTCCCTTTCGGTAATAATGCTAATTGTATTGCTGCTGAATTTCATAGATTTCTCAATTAATTTATGCCAAGAAATTTTTGTTTGGTCAACTTTTAATTGAACTACCAAATCTTACAGTAATTAGCTCTAACCATTTTATCGCCCGCTTTGCAGGAAAATGCTTCGGCAAACTGCGGCAGATTGGAAAGTGGTCCGTCAACGCGGTAACGTGCGTTTGAATGCGGATCGGTCAAAACCTGCTGACGTTCAAACGCATCGGTTGATTTGGTCGCCCAAACCTGCGCGTAACCGAGGAAAAATCTTTGTTCCGGCGTGAATCCGTCAATATTTGCCGGTTTCGGTTTGCCTTCCAGAGATTTTTGATAAGCCGCGTAAGCCATTGTCAAACCGCCGAGATCGGCTAAGTTTTCGCCCAAAGTCAGTTTGCCGTTGATGTTCAAACCATCTTGAATTTGATAACCATTAAATTGGTTTGCCACGCAATCGGCTCGCTCTTCAAATTTCTTGCGGTCTTCCGGCGTCCACCACATTTTCAAGTTTCCCTCCGCATCATATTGGCTTCCCTGATCGTCGAAGCCGTGTGTAATTTCGTGTCCGATGACCGCGCCGATTGAGCCGTAATTGATCGCGTCGTCGGCATCGGCGTTGAAAAACGGCGGCTGCAAAATTCCGGCGGGAAAAACGATCTCGTTGTAACTCGGATTGTAATAAGCGTTGACCGTCGGCGGTGTCATTCCCCAGCGCGTTTTGTCAACCTTTTCGCCGACATCTTTGATGTTGCGGGCGACTTCAAATCTGGCGACATCTCTGGTGTTTTTGAAATAAGAATTCCGGTCGAGTTTCAAACCGGCGTAACCGCGCGGATGTGTATTAAAACCGATTTTGCGCTGATAAGCGTTGAGTTTTAACAGAGCTTTTTCCTTTGTTTCGGGTGCCATCCAATCAGCTTGTTCGATGCGTTCGCGGTAAGCGGCAAACAAATTATCAATCAATTCGCTAACGCGCTTCTGAGCGGCGGGCGTGAAATTCTTTTTGACGAATTCCGCGCCGAGTGCTTCACCGACAGCATTATCGGTAGTGGCGACACAGCGTTTCCAGCGCGGCTGCTGCTCTTTCGTGCCGTTCAAATATTTGCTGTAAAAATTAAAATTTTCATCAACAAATGCTTTTGAAAGACGCGGCGCGGCAGAATTTATCGCCATCCAGCGCAGATAAATTTTCCAGTTGATAAGCGGAACGTCCGCCAGCATTTTATTGACTTCGGTGAAAAATTCCGGCTGACCGACGTTGATTTCTTCAACGGACGGAACATTGCGAGTCGTCATATAATCCGTCCACGAAAAGTTCGGAGTCATCTCGGCAAGCTGCGCCAGAGTTCGTTTGTTATAGCGTTTTTGCGGATCGCGCAGTTGAACCGGCGATTTTGAAGCCATTGCGAGGCGCGTCTGAATTTGAATAACCGCCTGAGCTTTACCGCGTGCGACATCAGGTTCATCGCCAAGAAGCTGAAATATGTTTGTTGCATATTCTCGAAATTTATCGCGTGTATCCTGCGCTTTCGCGTCGCTGTTCAAATAAAAATCGCGGTTCGGCAAACTCAACCCGCCTTGTCCGGCATTGGCGATATTCATTGAACTGTTTTTTGCGTCCGCGCCAGCGCCGAAGCCGAACAAAACCGGAATTCCGCCGTTGTGCATCATCGCAATTTCGCGCTGTAAATCTTTGGTGTTTTTGATTCCGTTTATTTCTTTGAAATAAGGATTAAGCGGCGTGATGCCGGCTTTTTCAATCGCGGCTTCGTCCATACACGAAGCGTAAAAATCGCCGATAAGCTGTTCATCGCTGCCCGCCGCGGCTTTCGCCTGCACGTCGGCATCCAAAATTTCCTTCAAAGCGTTGTTATTATTATCCGCTAAGATATTAAAACTTCCCCAACGCGAATAAGCAGCGGGAATCTGCGTGTTTTTCACCCAACTGCCGTTGGCATACTGGAAAAAATCGGTACAAGCGTCAGCCGAATTATCTATTCGGGTTACGTCAAAAGCGGGCGTTTGCGCCATTGCTGACGAACAAACGAACGAAAAAACGGTTAGAGCGATTACAAATCGCAAGTTGAATTTAGACATTTATCTACTCCTAATATTAGATTTTGAAATTTTGATGCAGTTTTTTACGGTCAAGTCGCAAAAAAGTTTCACGATGAAAATTTTTTCGTCAATCGTCAATCGTCAATCGAAAAAAGTTTTCTTACTTTCGCCTTTATCCTTTCGCCTTTATCCTTTAAGATGCGCTCCGGCTATTTATCATCGCGGAATTTCAACCGTCTTTAGAATATCGGCAATCACCGCGTCGGTTGTCGCGCCGTCGAGTTCGGCTTCGGCACGAAGTGCGAGGCGATGCCGTAAAACCGGCAAAGCTACGTCGCGCACGTCGTCCGGTGTGGCAAAATCTCGTCCGCGAATCGCCGCGAGTGCTTTCGAACAAATCAGCAGCGCGACCGAAGCTCGCGGACTCGCACCGTAAAGAATCGTCGGATGAACTCGTGTTTTGCCGACAATTTCAACGATATATTTTTGAATTCCGGCTTCCGTTCGCATCGCTTTTATTTCATCACGGCAGTTTTTTACCGCGTCTTTTTCCGCTAAAGAAATAATTTCGATTTGTTCGAGATGGCGCGAATTAAATCCCGCGTCCCAGCGCGAAATTATTTCAAGTTCGGCATCCGGCTGCGGATAATCAATCAAAATTTTCAGCAAAAATCTATCAAGCTGTGCTTCGGGCAGCGGATAAGTTCCTTCGTATTCAATCGGATTTTCCGTCGCTAAAACAGTAAAAATCAGCGACAAACGATAGCGTTTGCCATCAATCGTCGTTTGGCGTTCTTCCATCGCTTCGAGCAGTGCGGCTTGCGTTTTGGGCGGTGTGCGGTTAATTTCGTCGGCGAGCAGAATATCCGTAAAAATCGGACCCGGACGCAAACTGAATTCCGAATTCTGCATATTGAAAACATTCGTTCCCGTAATATCCGACGGCATCAAATCGGGCGTAAACTGAATACGCGAAAACCTCGCGCCGATGATTCGCGCCAGTGTTTTGACAGTCAAAGTTTTCGCCGTTCCCGGAACGCCTTCCAAAAGTGCGTGTCCTTCGGCAAGTATGGCGACCAGAATTTGTTCGATAACTTCGTCCTGTCCGACGATGATTTTGCGAAGTTCGTTTTGAATATGTGCGACTGTTTGCGGTGTATGTGTAAGCATTCAGATTCCAGATTATAAAGCAAAATCAGCTAAAGTTTTAATCGCAAGAATCAAAACTACGACTATAAAAATTCGTTTGAGCCAAATATCGCTCAATTTTGTGACCGTATGTGCGCCGATAAATGCGCCGAGGAACATTGTTACAGCGAGAATCGCGCCGAGTTTGTAATCTATTAAACCTTGCCACATAAAGATTAAAGTGGCAATTGCGGACGAAAAAACATTGATTAATTTGGTTGACGCAACCGATTCGGTAAAGGTCAGTCCGAGAAAGGTGACATAAACAGCGGTCAGCATTGTTGTGTAACCGCCGCTGTAAAGTCCGCCGTAAATTCCGAGAATGAATGTCAAAATATACGTCAGAATCCGCGCCCGTTGTGAAATTTCCGCAACGGCGGCAATTCCCGAATCGCGCTTGAGAAGCGTAAAAATCGTAACCGCAATCATCGCCGCCGAAACGAGCAGTTTAATATTTGACGGCGTAATCAGCAAAACCAAACTCGCGCCGATTGCCGACGCGACGAGCGTGATAATTATCAGCGGCGTGATTTTTTTCGTGTCAATCGCGCCGCGCCGAACAAACGGAATCGTCGCGCCGATGTTCATAAAAGTCAGCCCGAACATATTCGTCGCCACGGCGATTTTCGGATCAATTCCGAACTGAAACATTGTCGGAACGGTAATCAGCGAATTGCCGCCCGTCACGACACCGACAGCGGAAGTAAGAAAAAATAATACAATCAATAAAATTAAATCTGAGGTTGTCATTTTTTAATGAAAATAACACAGTCGGGATGATTGCGTTACAATTTTACTTTTCCGGTAACTTTCGCCATTCTATTATCTGGTATTTTATGACTCCACAGGAAACTTTACAATATTATCGTCCGACGACAAAAGCGGACATTGCGGCGGGCAATCAGGTTTGCCCGGTTTGTTCGCGTGATGCGCGTGATGAATTTGTGCCGATGATCGCGCTGCCGGAAGATTTGCGAAGGTTAATTCGCGCCAACGCGCCCGACACACAGACTTTTGAAGCCGTCTGCGCCCGTTGTGTGCGGCTTTTTGAACACGCTAAAACACAGATTTTGCGCGACGCGGCGATGAACAAAGACGGCTCGTATGTGCTTTCGACACCTTTGCGGCTCGATGCGGTTGAAGAATTTACGGGGAAAAATATTACGATTGCGTTTCTTGATTCGGGATTTTATCCGCACACCGATTTGGTTTCGCCGCGCAATCGTATTTTGGCGTATCACAATTTGAGTTCGTCCAACGGCGAAGTTGCTTCGCTGTTTATGAAGGATGCTTCAAGCTGGCACGGAATGATGACTTCGGTGGTGGCGGCGGGAAACGGCACTTTATCGAACGGTTTTTATCGCGGAATCGCGCCGGAAGCCAATGTCGTCTTGGTCAAACTGGCGCGAACCGGACGCATTACCGAGCAGAATATTCAGGACGGTTTGGAATGGATTTTGGAAAACCGCTCGAAATATAACATCAGAATCGTCAATATTTCGGCTGGCGGTGATTTTGAACAAAGCTATCTGCACGATTCGCTGTCGCAGACCGTCGAAGAATGTGTCGCGCAGGGAATTACGATAATCTGCGCCGTCGGCAACGCCGGACATCTGCCGACACACCCGATTTTCCCGCCCGCAAGTGCGCCGTCGGCAATTTCCGTTGGCGGTTTAGATGATAAAAATTCAATAAATCGCGCAAGACGCGGAATGTATCGCTCAAGTTATGGTCCGACGCTCGACGGTTTTCAAAAACCGGAAGTTATCGCGCCGAGCATTTGGGTTCCCGCGCCGATTTTGCCCGACACGCCGACGGCGCAGCAAATCGCGCTTTTGGAAGAATTAGACAAAGCCGAAGACATAAATCTTCATCAAATTATTTTGGCAAATCCGCTCGTCGTGCCGGATTTGGATGCCGCGCTCGACCGTCCGGCATATATGATTCGGCAAATTATCGCGCTCAAACTTCGCAATGAAAACGTCATAAATCGTTACTATAAATACGTTGACGGCACGAGTTTTGCCGCGCCGATTGTGTCGTCGGTCGCCGCGCAGATGCTCGAAGCGAATCCGCATTTAACGCCGCAGCAAATAAAAAGAATTTTAATTTCGACGGCTGAACGCTTGCCGCATTACGAAGTTGACAGACAAGGCTGGGGCGTAATTGATCCGCGCCGCGCTGTCGAATTGGCAGTTTCTTTCGGTTAAAAGTTCTTTTTGTTTTACAAATGCTTATCCGAAAAAATATTATTGCGGCGGCGGAATCGTCGGCAGAACAGTCGGCGGCGGTTTTGGTGTTGGTCGGGGCGTTGAAACCGGCGACGGCGAACGCAGCGGCGATGGCGGCGGCAAAATTGTCGGAGTCGGGCGCGGCGTTACTCTATTTGTGTTTAGATTAATCGAACTGTTTGAATTGTTCGTATTTGCGTTGGTGTTTTCCTCAGGTGTTTTAATCGGAGTCGGTGTTGGCGTTGAGGTTGGTTTCGGAGTTGGAGTCGGTGTCGGTATTTTCAGATTTACACCGCTGTTCCTATCAAGATTAGCATTTATATTTGTATCAAGATTTGTATCCGAATTAAAATTTGAATTGAAAAGCGAATTATCAATATTGAGATTAGTATTCAAATTTGTATCAATAGAATTAAGGTTAGAGTTGATATTTATATTTTGATTTGAATCGTTTGAATTGCTCAAAAACATAAACACAATTCCCGCGCCCGCCAAAACTATCAGAGTTCCCAGAATTGATAAAGTTACAACTTTTGTTGTATTGGTTTGACGCGGCGGTGGTTGACGGCGGTAAGATTCGGTTACTTTTGTCCGAACTTTAGGCTCTTCCAGACGATTTGGTGTTGTCGGAATAATAAGGCGCGGCGATGAAACTTCGCCCGGCGTGTCGGAAGAAAATGTTTTCGTTGTAGTTGCTTCTGGAACGACATTCGGTTCGGTTCGGCGAATAACAGTTTCCTCGTCGAAATCATCTTCAACACTCTCACTCGGCAATTCGGTAAAAGTCGGTTGATTTTCTTCAACGAGCGGCGTGCCGTCCTGCGTACAAAAACGTAAAATTTCTTCATCGTAATGGGTTTGGCAAGTCGGACAAAATTTCATATTTTTATATGTTAAAGCCTTTTCTTATTGTTTTTCAAAATTGTATATTTATTTCCGGTTAATGATTCTACCACGATTTCTTTAGCTAAAAATAACCGAAACCGTTTAATATTACCAATTTCAATCAAAAATACCGACGGTTTTAACTTTTAGCCGTTTAATGATTTTACAATTCTTGACACATATCATCATTGAAACCTACACTTCTAAGCAGTGAGAGACAATAAAAAACGCTTGTGAATTTACCGAATTATTTAACGCTGGCAAGAATCGTCATTGTTCCGCTGCTCGTCGTGGTTTTGCTGACACCATTTGTAGATGATTGGTTCGGTATCAGCAGTTACGCGCTGGCGATTGGGATTTTTCTCGCCGCTTCATTTACCGATATTTTGGACGGACATCTCGCCCGGCGACGCAATCAGGTTTCAAATTTCGGCAAACTTCTCGATCCGATTGCCGACAAACTTCTCGTTTCCGCTGCATTGATTGTTTTGGTCGAAAAACATCTCGCGCCCGCGTGGGCGGTTGTCCTGATTGTCGGCAGAGAGTTTATTATCACCGGTTTGCGTTCATTTGCGACAACCGAAGGCATAATCATTCAAGCGCAGAGCATCGTCAAATTAAAAATGTGGGCGCAGTGCGTGGCGATTGTCGCGCTTTTAGTGGCAGGTGCGACGGGAACGCCGCCGGTTTCAAATTTCGGTTGGGAATTGCCGACGTTTCGTTTTTGGGAAG
>JBBSIE010000085.1:0-18172 GCA_038232235.1 Pyrinomonadales bacterium
AGTGCTAATGATTTCGATAGTTTATCTGGTGACGACCGGTATCGGAATCTTTGGAACTAACCAGCCGGTCGGTTGGGCATTTCCGATTATAAACTTTGTTTGGTGGATCGGTATCGGACACGCCGGAACGCTGATTTCGGCAATCCTGCTTCTCTTAAATCAAAAATGGCGCACGTCAATCAATCGTTTTGCCGAAGCAATGACGCTGTTCGCAGTTGCCTGCGCGGGTTTATATCCGCTTTTGCACACGGGTCGTCCGTGGCTCGCTTTTTGGATGTTTCCCTATCCGAACACGATGGGCATCTGGCCCCAATTTCGCAGCCCTTTGATTTGGGACGTTTTCGCGGTTTCGACTTATGCGACGGTTTCGCTTTTATTCTGGTATATCGGACTGATTCCTGATATTGCGACGTTGCGCGACCGGGCGAAAAACAAATATTTCAAAATTATTTACGGGTTGCTGTCGTGGGGTTGGCGCGGTTCGGCGAGACATTGGCATCGTTACGAAGTAGCTTATTTGCTGCTTGCGGGACTTTCTACGCCGCTTGTTCTTTCGGTTCACTCGACGGTTAGTTTCGACTTTTCGGTTTCGCAGCTTCCGGGCTGGCACGCGACGTTTTTCCCGCCTTATTTTGTAGGCGGCGCGGTTTATGCGGGATTTGCGATGGTTTTGATTCTATGTATTCCGCTGAGAGCTTGGTATAACCTGAAAGATTTTATCACCGACACACACCTTGATTATATGGGCAAGGTTATGTTGGCGACGGGGCTGATCGTCGGTTACAGCTACATAATGGAAGCCTTTTTCGGCTGGTATAGTGCCAATGAATACGAGTATTTTATGATAAAGAACCGAGTTTGGACGGGTCCTTATTGGTGGTTTTACTGGCTTTTGATTTTTTGTAATGTCATTGCAATTCAATCTTTGTGGTCAAAACGGGTTCGCAGCAGCGCATTCTGGCTGTTTATTATTTCATTGATCGTCAGCGTCGGTATGTGGCTTGAACGGTTCGTTATTATTGTGACGAGTCTTCAACGCGATTTCTTACCTTCTTCGTGGGCGATGTATTCACCGTCAATTTGGGATATTTCGATGTTTGTCGGGACTTTTGGATTGTTCCTGACTTTGCTTTTCCTGTTTGTCAGGTTTTTACCGGCTATTTCGATTTTCGAGGTGCGAACGCTTTTGCCCGAAGCTAATGTTCACGGGCATCAGGAAGATTTTGAAGAGAATGTTAATGAAGCGCAGCGGGGAATAAAGGCGTAAATTTGATAAAATTGAAATTGCAGTCAGTGGTTTAAAAGCCCGCAGACGGAACATCAGGGCAACTCACCCATGTCAAGCCGTCTGCCAGCCTGAAACGGCTGACTGCAAGCATTAAAAAATTATGGACAGAAATGTTTACGGATTATTAGCTGAATTCGATACGCCGACGCAGATGGTTGATGCGGCGCGGGAAGTGCGCGATGCGGGTTATACCAAAACCGATGCTTTCTCGCCTTTTCCGATTCACGAAATTGACGAAGCACTCGGCGTGAAGAGAAGCATTTTGCCTTTTTTGGTTCTAGGCGGCGGAATCGCGGGTTTATTGACCGGTCTCGGTTTGACGACGTTTGTCCACGTTTTTGAATATCCGATTATTGTTGGCGGTCGCCCGTTTTTTAGTTTGACATCGTTTATTCCGCCAATGTTCGAGTTGACAATTCTATTCGCGGCATTTACGGCGGTTTTTGGAATGCTTTTTCTAAACGGTTTGCCGCAGCCGTATCATCCGGTTTTTAATGTGCCGCGTTTTGCGCTCGCAACGAGAGAGAAATTCTTCCTTTTGATTGAAACAAAAGACCCGAAATTTGATTATGAAGCGACGAGAAGTTTTATGGAAAGCCTGAATCCGCAGGAGGTGTTTGATGTTGAACCGTAAATTCTTGTGGATAACAACAGTTGTTTTGGTAATTTTAAGTTTCGGCTGTCGTTACGATATGCAGGATCAGCCGCGCTATAAAGCCTATAAAAAGAGCGACTTTTTTAGTGATGATAAAGCGATGCGGGATTTGCCGGAAGGCACTGTCGCGCGTGGTTATTTGCGGGAAGATAAAGTGTTTTATACCGGCAAAAAAGAAAACGCCGATAATAATGCGGTTGCTGAAACGACAACCGACGCATCCGGCAATACTCTTGTTGCGAGTTTCCCGAACGATATTGAAAAAAGTCCCGTGCCTTTGACGAAAGAATTGCTTGACCGCGGCGAACAAAGATACAAAGTTTTTTGTATTGTTTGTCACGGTCCGGTCGGCAAAGGCGACGGAATGGTCGTGCGACGCGGATTTCCGCAGCCGCCGACGTATCACGACGACCGTTTGCGAAATGCGCCGGACGGACATTTTTATGATGTTATAACAAACGGCTGGGGCAAAATGAACAGTTACGCCTCACAAGTTCCGCCGGCTGACCGTTGGGCAATTGTGGCGTATATTCGGGCATTGCAAATCAGTCAAAACCCTAACGGAATGAGTCCGCTGCCACCGGCAAAAACAGATGAAGCGAACACGACAAAAACGACGGCAACGCCGCTTCCAAACACGAATGGAGGCAAACAATAAATGATTAAATCGAGATTTGACGCGGCGGATTTTCAAGCACCGGCAGACATTCTGAATCGTTGGCGCACACTGGCACTCGGTATCGGCGGAATTTTTACGATTATCTGGGCAATCGGCACTTTTTTTAATGTCGAGCAGGGACTTCGTTCGTGGTTGCTGGGATTTATTTTTTGGGGCGGCATCGGGATCGGCAGTTTAGGCGTTTTGCTTTTGCAGTATTTAACCGGCGGCGCGTGGGGCGTGGTTATTCGCCGCTTTGTCGAAGCCGGTTCGCGCACGATTTTTCCGCTTTTATTCATCTTGTTTCTGCCGGTATTGATCGGCGTTTCTTCGCTGTATGAATGGACGCATCTGAACGACGCGGTTTCTCAATGGAGACAGCCGTTTCTCAATGTGCCGTGGTGGATTTTTCGCGCCGTTTTATATTTAGCCTTGTTTTCTCTAATGGCATTTTATCTCAATAAATGGTCGGGGCAACAGGATCGAACCGATAATTATGAAGATTCCGCCAAGTTTTTAGAAGTGGCAACGAAAGTTTCCGGTCCGGGATTGGTCTTTTTCGTAATAGTTGTCAGTTTTGCCGCCATTGATTGGATTATGACGCTTGACCCGCATTTCTATTCGACTATTTGGGGATTACTTTTTGTCGCGGGTTGGTCTTTGAGTTGTTTCTGTTTTATGGTCGCGGTTATGGCGGCACTGTCCGATAAGCCGCCGCTGAATCGCGTTTTGGGAAAGCGTCATTTTCACGACATCGGAAAATTGATGCTCGCGCTCGTTATGATTTGGGCGTATTTCAATTTTTCGCAATATTTGATTATCTGGTCGGGAAATATACCTGAAGAAACGAAATGGTATCTTGCGCGTTCGGAAGGAACTTGGGGCGTTATCGGCGTAATTTTGATAATTTTGCATTTTGCATTTCCATTCTTGGTTTTACTGTCACGCGATTTGAAAAGAAATGCAAAATGGTTGATGCGAACAGCGATTTTTATCCTGTTTTTCAGACTTGTTGATATGTATTATCTAATCGGTCCGAGTCCGCGAATCGGAATGCACGGACTGGAAGTTCCGTTTTTGTTGAGTTTTAGTTGGATGGATTTGGTCGCGCCCGTCGCAGTCGGCGGAATTTGGCTGTGGTGGTTTTTCGGCGAATTAATGAAGCGTCCGCTTGTTCCGATTAATGACCCGTTTTTGGAAAATGCGATTGAACACGGAAAACATTGAAAATTTTTAGGTTATAAGTTTAGTAGGAGAAGTTTATTAGCAGAATACTTACAGCTTTAACCCAGAATTTTGAATCTAAAAAATATGGCTAAACACGAAAAAAGTTATGTGGATTTTGATAAACCGTATGAAACAAATCTAATCGGTTTGCGAGGAGTCGTTTATTTTGGTGTCGGATTGTTTTTGTTGATTGTGGTAACTTTCGGCTTAATGTATTTTTTGGAAAATGTAATGGAACAGCGGGCAGCCGAAACGATAGATCAAAAAAATCCGATGACGATGAACAATGAAGAACGGCTGCCGCCCGAACCGCGTCTGCAAGCCGCCCCCGGATTCGGTGTCGAAACTTCGCAGGGTTTTGTCAATCTTGAATTAAAAGCACCGCAATCGGAATACCGCGAACTTCATCAGCAATGGGAAAAGGATTGGGCGCAAGGTCAAAAAGACCCAAAAACCGGAACGATTATGTCCTTGCCGATTGAAGAATCAAAGAATAAATTGCTGGAAGAAAATATAAAAGCCGGCAATGCCGAAGCTGAACAAAAGGTTTTGAAAGATTCGCGTTCGATCATTTCATATTCAAGCGCGGGAAGGTTAGCTTCGGATGTGAGAAGGTAAAAAGTAAAAAGGCAAAAGTAGAAAGTAAAAGATTTTGAGGTAAAAAATGAAAAAAAGTTCAGATATTTCAGCAGTTTTGAAACTGACACTTTTATTAAGTTTGAGTGTTTTGCTACTGTCGGGAATCGTTTTGGCGCAAAAAACCGAGCATTATAATTCGCCGCTTTATTCGCAGAAAACATACGATCCGAATGAAGCGGGAACAAGTAACGGATTGCCGCCGATATTGGGCAAGGTTGGAATCGAGCAAAAACTTAACGGACAATTGCCGCTTGACGCGCAATTTAAGGACGAAAACGGCAACATCGTAAAACTCGGTGATTACTTTAATAAAGGTAAGCCGGTTATTTTAGCACTTGTCTATTACGAATGTCCGATGCTTTGCAACGAAGTTTTGAACGGTTTGACAGGTTCGCTCAAAGGTATGGCATTTGACGCAGGCAAGGATTTTGATGTTCTGGCAATCAGTTTTGATGCGCGTGAAAATGAAAAACCGGACTTAGCCAAAAATAAAAAAGCTAGTTATCTAACGAGATACGGACGCGAAGGCGCGGAAAACGGCTGGCATTTTTTGACCGGAACGCAGCCGGAAATTGACAAAGTTACGCAAGCCGTCGGATACAATTATCAATTTGACGAAGCGACAAACCAATTTGCTCACGCGGGCGGAATTATGATTCTGACTCCCGAAGGCAAAATTTCGCGCTATTTTTACGGCATAGATTACGCGCCGAAGGATTTGAAATTCGGCATTATGGATTCGGCGCAAAGCAAGATCGGAAATCCGGCTGAACAACTGTATCTTTATTGTTTTCACTATGATCCGGCTTCTGGAAAATACGGTTTGGCGATTTTCAAGGTTTTACGGTTAATGGGAGTTGCCACTGTTCTCGGGTTATTCGTTATGTTCTTTGTGTTTTGGCGTTATAACAAAAGAAAAACAGCAGATTTAAAGTAAATTCCAAACTCCAGATTCCAAATTTGATCTGGAATCTTAGATTTTTAGAAGATTATGCAACAGAATTCTTCGTGGGTTCCACTATTTCCCGAACAGGCTTCCACTTTTGCGTGGCAGGTGGATGGATTGTATTTTTATCTCATTGCCATTAGTGCGTTTTTCACGATTGGTATTGTCGCGGCGATCATATTTTTCGCCATCAAATACCACGCCAAAGAAAAATATGTGGCGGGTGCGGAAATTCACGGCTCAATCGCACTCGAAACGCTTTGGTCAATTATACCGTTTATTATTTCAATCACGATTTTTCTCGGCGGCGCAGTCGTTTTTTACAATCAATATCGTCCGCCAGCCGACTCAATGGAAATTTATGTGGTCGGCAAACAATGGATGTGGAAAATTCAGCACGGCACGGGGCAGAGAGAAATTAACGAGCTGCACATTCCCGTCGGACGGCAAATCAAATTAACGATGACGACGGAAGATGTCATTCACGATTTTGCTATTCCCGCGTTTAGAACAAAAGCGGATATTGTGCCGGGACGTTATTCGACAATTTGGTTTCAGGCGACAAAACCGGGCAAATATCGTCTGCAATGTATGGAATATTGCGGCTTAAATCATTCGGGAATGGGCGGTTACGTTTATGTAATGGAACAGCGCGATTTTGACAACTGGTTGAGCGGAAATGTTTCGGGACAAACGCCGGTCGAAGCGGGCAGAGATTTATTTGAAAACAAACTCGGCTGCGCGTCGTGTCACGCCGGCGGACCACAGCAGCGCGGCGCGGTTCTCGAAGGGTTGTTCGGCAGTCAGGTCAAATTAACCAACGGACAAACGATAACGGCGGATGAAGAATATATTCGCAATTCGATATTAAATCCGGCGAGTCAGATTGTTGAAGGTTATCAGCCGATTATGCCGACTTTCAAAGGTCAGGTAACGGAAGAGCAGCTTGTTGGTTTAGTTGCGTATGTCAAATCTTTAAGCACGACTAAAGGCGGTAGTTCGACTTTAACCGGCGGCGCGACGGCGAATTCAAGCGGTGGAAACGCGCCGAAAACAAGTGCGGTAAATTCAAATGTTTTAGTTGCGCCGCGAGCTAACAGAGGCTCGACAGGTGAAGGAAGTAATCCGAATGCCCCGCCGAACGATCTCCCTATGCCAGCCAACAGACGATGATAAATTGTTTTAAGGAAAAGTAGTAAATAGTTATGGAAAATGTAAATGCTCTAAATGTTGGACATATCGAAGCCGAACCAAAGTTAAATTATTTAACCAATGGCACGACGGCAAGGTCTTGGCTTTTGACAAAAGATCATAAACGAATTGCGATTTTATATCTGCTGACGGTTTCGGCATTCTTTGCGATGGGCGGCGTTTATGCTTCGCTGATTCGACTCGAACTGTTGACCCCGGCAAGCGATTTGCTCGAATCGGGAACATATAATCGTGTTTTCACGCAGCACGGAATCATCATGGTTTTCTTTTTCTTGCTTCCTTCGATTCCGGCGATTCTGGGAAATTTCCTGATTCCGATTATGATCGGCGCAAAGGATTTAGCGTTTCCGAGAATAAATCTGCTCAGTTGGTATCTTTATATCGCTGGCGGCAGTTTGACGCTTTACGCTTTAATGCTCGGCGGCGTTGATACGGGCTGGACTTTTTACACGCCGTATTCGACGACGTTTTCCAACAGTTATGTGATGCTCGTCGGACTCGGTGTTTTTATCAACGGGTTTTCGTCAATTTTGACCGGACTGAATTTTATCGTAACGATTCACACGATGCGTGCGCCGGGAATGACGTGGTTTCGCCTGCCGCTTTTTGTTTGGTCGCATTACGCGACGAGTTTGGTGATGATCTTGGGAACGCCGGTCATCGCCATCACCATTTTACTGATGGCTCTGGAACGCTTGGCGCACGTCGGAATTTTTGATCCGGCAATCGGCGGCGATCCGATTTTGTTTCAGCATCTTTTCTGGTTTTACTCGCATCCGGCGGTTTATATTATGGTTTTACCCGGAATGGGCGTAATCTCGGAGTTAATTTCCAATTTTTCACGCAAGAAAATTTTCGGCTACGAATTTATCGCGTTTTCTTCGATTGCGATTGCCGTTTTCGGTTTTCTCGTCTGGGGACATCATTTGTTTGTCAGCGGACAATCAATTTACGCGGGGTTGGTGTTCTCATTTTTGAGTATGGTGGTCGCCATTCCGTCAGCAATTAAAGTATTTAACTGGACGGCGACGCTTTACAAAGGTCAAATTTCCTATGATACTCCGATGCTATACGGTTTATTTTATATCGGTCTGTTTTTAATCGGCGGATTAACCGGATTGTTTCTCGGCGCAATCGGTTTGGATGTACATTTAACCGACACTTATTTTGTCGTCGCCCATTTTCATTATGTAATGGTCGGCGGAAGCGTTTTGGCATATCTCGGCGGTTTGCATTACTGGTGGTCAAAAATAACCGGCAAAATGTATTCGGAATTTTGGAGCAAAATCTCCGCGATGCTAGTTTTTGTCGGTTTTAATCTGACATTTTTCCCGCAGTTTATTCTCGGCTATATGGGAATGCCGCGCCGTTACGCTTCGTATCCGCCGGAATTTCAGGTTTTGAATATTTTCTCGACGGCGGGCGCGTCAATTTTGGCAATCGGTTTGATAATGCCGCTGGTTTATTTTACATATTCGATCTTTTTCGGTCCGAAAGCACCGGCAAATCCGTGGCTTCTGCCCGGACTCGAATGGCGTATACCTTCGCCGCCGCCAACCGAAAACTTTGAAGAAACTCCCGTTGTTTATTGGGAAGCCTACGATTTTAGCGAAGAAAGCGGCTTGGATTTAGAAGACGCGAGAAATAAATATAAGGTTACAGTTTAATTCGGTTGTCGGTTATCGGTTGTCAGAAGAAGACAGATTGACAACCGACAACCGACAACTGACAACCGACAACTGACATTATGGCACACGACATACACGAACACGAACATTATCATCCACCCGGTCTTCAGCATCAGTTTGAAGATATGGGACAGCAAGCCGAATCCGATTCAATCGGAATGTGGATGTTTCTCGTCCAGGAAATTATGTTTTTCGGTGGGCTTTTCACGGTTTATTTGGTTTTCCGTTCCAAATATCCGATGGCTTTCGCCGCCGGAAGTAACCATTTAAACGAATGGCTCGGAATGGCGAACACGCTTATTCTCATCGTCAGCAGTTTGACAATGGCTTTGGCGGTTCATTACGCGCAGCTTGGAAAGCGAAATTTACAGGTAATTTTAATCATCCTGACAATGTTGTTCGGCATGGCGTTTTTAGGCGTAAAAGCTTATGAATACGCGGAAAAGTATAATGACGGAATTGTTCCGGTTACAGGTCTAAATGCGAGAACGCCTAAAAATATTATTCCATTAGATGAGCGTTATTCGGTTAACCCGGAATCATTACACGGAAATTCTTTACCTTTTCCGGGTGACGTTGTAAACAGTCCGGCAGTACCCGAAGAAAATGATACGGCTCACGAGGGCGGACACGCGGAGGAAGAATATATTAATCCGCGCGGCGATTTTATTTGGAAAGATACTTCCTTAGCCGATAAAGCTTTTGCCGAAGGATATTTAACCGATAACGAAAAAATTGGTTATATGAAAAACGGCGAAATCAATCAGGCGATGTTTCAGGACAAAGTTCGTATCTTTTTCTGGATTTATTTTGCGATGACCGCGCTGCACGCTCTGCATATGATAATCGGGCTGGGAATTATGCTTTGGCTGTTGTGGCGGGCGTATAGAGGAGCTTTTGTTCCCGAATATTACGCGCCGGTGGAAATGGCTGGACTTTATTGGCACTTTGTTGATATTGTCTGGATTTTCCTGTTTCCGCTGCTTTATCTGCTCGGCAGACATTTCTTACACGGAGGAGGACATTAAATAATGGCAGAATATAAAAATACTGACGATCACGAAGATCACGATCTCGCGCACGAACATCATATTGTTGCGATTCCATTGTATTTATTGGTTTTCGGGGTTTTAGTAGTCGGAACGATTTTGACATCAATTGTCGCTCGTTTCGATCTCGATTTTATTTTCGCGGGCGCAAATACGCTGTTGGCTTTGCTGATCGCTTTTACTAAAATGACGTTTGTTGCATTGATTTTTATGCATGTTCGCTGGAGTTCGCGCCTGATTTGGCTGACCGCGCTCGCCGGATTTTTCTGGCTGGCGATTATGTTTGCCTTTACGATGCAGGATTATTTAACGCGCACGCCGGGCGTTTTTAATCGGTAAGTTTGAAAAATTAAAATTTTTGAAACGCGGAACGGAGAGCAAAACGGCTGTCTTTTCCGCGTCTTTTGCTTGTTAGGACAAAACCTTTGCGCGTGATATTATCTTTATTTTGGTTTTAATTTTAGGCATTTATAAAGATTTTATGAGAGCATTTTCAGGACAACAGCAACTTACCCGAAAACATCTCAACCGACTGATGTTAAAACAAAGATATTCATTAAAATTATATTTTATTATCTTGATTCTTTTTGCGCTCGTCTTGAGCGGATGCAGCGGCGGCATTATCAAAACAAAAGATAAACGGGCAACTTTGCTGAAAACGGAAGATGCCGCGCAAACCGAATTACTAGACAAAATCAATCATTTTGCTTCCGTCAATTCTCTGCGTGCCAAAATGGATTTGAAGTTTGAGGATAATTCCTACGCCGAACTCGGCATTGCAGAAAAGTATCGAACGGCAGACGGTGAAGTTGTCGTGCAGCGTCCGGCAAGCATTTTATTGAAAGTTCAAGTTCCGGTTCTCAAGTACGATGTCGCGCAGATGACTTCAGACGGCGAAAAGTTTCGTGTGGCAATTTTAGAAGACGGTGCGGGCGGAAAATACAAAAAATTCGTCATCGGTACAAACAACGCTGATTATTCAGCTTTGCAGGAAGAAGTCAGTAAGATGGATTTTGACAAAGACGGCAAAGTACTCAAACAAAATGCCAACGTCTTTGCAAATTTGCGCCCGCAGCATTTTACCGATGCGATGCTGATGCGCCCGATTGATGCAACTGCCAATGTTTACGTGGAAAGCACGATTGTGCAGGAAGAAACGACTCCTGATGTGGCAAAAAAATCGCCTTTGGCAAATGTCCTGCGCGGCTATTATTTATTGGACGAACTGCATAAAAACGATGACGGAAGTTTAAAGATTACGCGCCGTTTCTGGTTTGACAGAGTTGGTACGGTCAGACTTGCGCGACAGCAGATTTTTGACGCAAACGGCGAAATTGATTCGGATATTGTCTATGGCGACACCGGAAATTTGACCGATACGGGCGAGTATAATAATTTGCCTTTGCGGATAGAAATTACGCGCCCGAAGGAAAAATACAAAATGCGGCTGACTTATCAAGCACCGGAAGCTGTTACCATCGGCAAAATGTTTCCGAGCGCGGCTTTTGTTTTGGAGAATCGCTGGAATCTTGAAGTTGTTGATTTAGACAAAAAATTGCAGAGCGCGAAAGCCCAAAAAGCTGGAACCGATGTTCATAATGCCGATGCACGGAATCAATAATTTAGTGAATCATCAATCGTAAATTGTTTTTTCGTGAATACGTTCAAACTTTATCCTAAACTTTCAAAATTAAACAACGATTCACGATTCACGATTCACGCCCTAAAAGATGAAGACGATTTTACAAACTGAAAATCTAACCAAAATCTATAAAATCGGAAAGGTTGAAACACACGCTTTGCGCGATGTTTCGCTTGACATAAAACAGGGTGAATTCGTCGCCGTGATGGGACAATCCGGTTGCGGCAAATCAACGCTTCTTCATCTTTTGGGCGGACTTCTTTCACCGACGGATGGAAAAATAATTATTGACGGCGAAGATTTGTCAAAGGTTTCCGACGCGCAGAGAACCGACATTCGCCGCCGCAAAATCGGTTTCGTTTTTCAGAGATTTAATCTTTTTCCGACTTTAACGGCGGACGGAAATCTGCGGCTGGCGGAAAGAATCCATTCGGGAAACGGCGGCAATGCAGAAAGAAGGCGCGAAGTTTTGAGTTTGCTGAAACTCGAAAACAAAATGAACAATAAACCGCTCGAACTCTCCGGCGGTGAACAGCAGAGAGTCGCTCTGGCACGAGCCGTCATCAATAATCCGGCGATTATTCTGGCAGATGAACCGACAGGGAATCTGGATACGGAAAACTCGAACATCGTTCTCGATATGTTCAAAGAATTAAACGAGCGTTACGGGCAAACGATTATAATGATTACACATAACCCGGACGCGGCGGAAAACTGTAATCGCATTATAAATATGCTGGACGGCAGAATTGTTGATAATTAGCAATTGAAGACGAATGGAATTAAAAATTTGTCATTGACAAACAGCTATCGTTCAATTAATTATTTATCGAAATGTTTAGTGCGTTCAAAAAACTTATTCTCTGGCAATACGACCGCGAATCAACGCCGTATCTGATTTTTTGTTCTCTGATTGTCGCATTTATATTTCTGACACCTAAGTCTTGGTTCGAAAAACGGGAAAAACTGGCAACCCAAACGGCGCGGCTGATCGTCAAAGCCAAAGATTTTTCGCCTGATGAAGCGGTAATGGCGCGGCGTGTAAAAGATTTGAGCGGAAATCCGAATGCCGAAATTCTGAATATGCGCGAGAAAAAAAATGCCGACGGCGAAACTATCTACGAAATTGAAATCCGTTAGGATTTTTCTAAATTCCAAATTCTAAAAACGAAATAATAAACGATTTAGCATTTGAAATGTACAATTTGGAACTTTAGAAGGAGATACATTTTATATGAAAACATTTTTAAGATTTAGTTTTGCAACGGCATTGTTAGCGATATTTTTCAGCGCGTTTGCCGTTACCGAAACAAAAGCGCAGACACCTTTGGGCAAAGTTTTAGAGCGAATGGAAACTCATCGTCAGAGCCTGTCTTCACTTCGAGCTAATGTAACGATGGTCAAATATGACTCGGTTCTAAAGATTTCTGACACGACGGAAGGAACTTCGATGTATGTGCCGCTCAAAGGACGCGACGCGCTTGTGCGAATTGATTGGACAAAGCCGGCACAGGAAACTTTATCGGTCGTAAAAGGACAATACATAATATATCGTCCGCGTTTGAATCAATATCTGACCGGCAGTACCAAAGATGCGAAAGGAAGCGGAAAAGCCAACGGCGCATTGAGTTTTATGAATATGTCAAAAGCACAGCTCAAAGCCAATTACAATATTAATTATCTCGGACTGGAAAATGTCGTCGGCGGAATACCGACTTGGCATTTGGAACTCACGCCGAAAACGGCACAGAGTTATAAATCGGCGGAACTTTGGGTTGATGGAAACGGAATGCCGATACAAGCGAAAATTGTTGAGAAAAATAACGATACAACGACCGTTTTGCTTTCAAACATCAAAAAGAATGAAACGATCAGCACTGCTGAATTTATCGTCAAATTACCGAAAGGGGTCAAGCAAATTAAAGGTTGATAATCTTTTAGTTTCAAAATCTAAAAAGGCTTCGGCGCGAAAAGCCGAAGCCTTTTGTTTGAAATTTGAAATGACGGCGGATAAAAACTATAATTTCAAGTTTAACGTCGTCGAAGTTTTCAGGAGTTAGTTCAAAATGCCAAAGGCAAGCAGTTTCAGTAGGTTTACGCGCGGCGTGAAGCACACAATAAAAGCGTTTGCTTCGACCAAACATCCGGTTTTGGTTCACATCGTCCCGATGCGGCGGTGCAATCTCGCCTGCACTTATTGTAACGAATATGACAAAACCAGCGATCCGGTTGAGATTAACGAAATGCTCAAACGCATTGATAAACTCGCCGAATTTGGAACTTCCGTCGTCACGATTTCCGGCGGCGAACCGATGATGCACCCTGAAATTTACGAAATCATCGCACGGATCAGGCATCACGGAATGATTGCCGGACTTATTTCCAACGGTTATTATTTTCAGCCCGAAAAGATTAAAAAACTAAACGAAGCCGGACTCGATTATCTGCAAATTTCGATTGATAACGTCAACCCCGACGACGTTTCTAAAAAAAGTCTGAAAGTTCTCGACGGCAAATTGAAAAATCTCGCCGAACACGCGAAATTCAAAGTCAATATTAATTCGGTCGTCGGCGGCGGCGTATCGAACCCGGACGAAGCGTTGATTATTGCGAATAGAGCGATTGAATTGGGTTTTTCTTCAACCGTCGGCGTAATTCACGACGAAATGGGTTTGAACAAAGGTTTGACCGACCACGAAAAGCGCATTTATAAAGAAATTAAATCAAAAGGCACGAGCAGTTACGCGCGTTGGAATTGGTTTCAGGATAAACTGGTTGACGGCGGCGAATACGATTGGAAATGCCGCGCCGGAGCGCGATATTTGTATGTTGATGAAGCGGGAATCGTCAGTTGGTGTTCACAGCAGCGCGGAACGCCGGGAATTTCCCTGCACGAATACACGCATTCCGATATGCGCCGCGAATACATTACCGAAAAATGGTGCGCTCCGACCTGCACGATTCAGTGCGTTCACCAGGTCGGACATCTCGACGCTTGGCGCGACCCGCAGATTTCCCTGAGCGATTACAACAAACGCAAAAATAAAGGCTTAAAAAAGGAAACCGTCGCGCAGATTCTCGGCGCGGAATAAAATCAAACGTCAACCGGACTTTTCACGCCGAGCCGGTTATTTTGAAGAACGTGCGTATAAATCATCGTCGTCGTCAGTTCTCTGTGTCCGAGCAAATCCTGAATTGTGCGAATGTCAGAGCCGTTTTGCAAAAGATGTGTGGCAAACGAATGACGCAAAGTATGACAACTGGCGTGTTTTTCAACCGACGCTTTCCGCAAACCGATTTTAACGGCTTTCTGCAAACCGGATTCGGACAGATGATGTCTTCCCAACTCACCCGTGCGCGGGTCTTTGCTGATTTTAGCGGAAGGAAAGATGTATTACCATTTCCATTCACGCGCCGTGTTCGAGTGTTTTCCGTCAAACGCAAATGGCAGATGCGCCGCGCCGAGTCCGGCTTTTAAATCGTTTTCGTGCTGCATTTTCACCGTTCCGAGATGTTTCCGCAAAGGTTCGACGAGTTTATTGGGCAAAATGGTAAAACGGTCTTTGCCGCCTTTGCCGTCGCGCACAATAATTTGTTTATAGCCGAAATCCAAATCCTTAACGCGCAGCCGTAAACATTCTTTAAGGCGCAGCCCCGCGCCGTAAAGTAAATTTGCCATAATTCAATTAACGCCGCTGATTTGCGACAAAACCGCCGATACTTCTTCGCGCGTCAAAACAACCGGCACACGCGACGATTGTTTAGCCGAAGTAAATTTACCGCCGAGCCGTTCGAGTTCTACGCCAAGCACTTCCTTATACAAAAAAAGCAGCGCAAACATCGCCTGATTCTGCGTTGTCGCCGCCACATTTTCCGAAACGGCAAGATGCGTCAAAAACGCGCCAATCTCGTCCGCGCCCATCTCTTTCGGATGTCGGACATCGTGAAAGAAAATATATTTTCTTATCCAGTAGATATAAGTTTTTTCCGTTTGCAGACTATAATGGCGCGTCCGCATAACATCGCGGACTTGATCGAGAAGTGCTGACATAAGTTTTAATCCATATCAGTTAAACTAACTCAACAACTGTCGGTTGAACAAATTTAACGGATGTCCTTTGAATTTATTTAACGGACACTTAAATTATGATAAAACTTAGCAAAATGCAAATTTTCTCTTGCGAAAAGCGGAAAGTTAGTGTATTTATTGATTAACTAAGACGGAAATAGTTTCCGTATAATTCAAAGTTAGACATCTGGTTGAATGGGAAAAATCGCGCCGCGTTTTCCCCAAGGGTTAAAATGGCGGCGGCGTTTGGAGTCAACCAAATGTCTAACAAATCATTGGACGCGAGGCAAAAACAGCTTTCCTTTAAAATCTATTTCGGTTAAATTGGAGTTGCGCGAAGTCAGTTTTTGCCCGCGTCAACTCAATCGTTAGCCCGCTTCGCCTTTGCAGACGTGAGAAATATTCTTGAGCATTGAGTAAATGTGATTTGCCTAACTGTTGAAAATTGTATTCTATCTATTTTGCTAGTTTGACCTAATCGCGCAGTGTGAATAATTCAAACATTAATTTGAACTATGAATTTGAACAACATTTTCGATGCGTTAAATATTTTGAAAGTCGGCATTTTATTGTCCATCGTTGCCCTTTCATTTGCCGTTGCGCGAAGTTCGATAATTCTGGTTCATCCCGAATTTGCGACGGCGATTACGATTGATTTAACATTGACGCTTCCTCTGGCATATCTTTTTTTCATTAGAAAAACGAGAATTTCAAGGTTGACAGTGCTGGGATTATTTATTTTCGGAATAATATTCGCGTCGTTTATTTTGCCCGCTGATAACCGAAACTTTCTCGGCTGGATAAAACTTTTTGCGTTTCCTGTTTTAGAATTGGGAAGTTTAAGTTATGTCGGTTTCATCTTTTACAAATCACGCAAAACTTACCAATCGCTGAATCAAAAAAGCGGCGATGTTTTAGAGATTCTGCGGAAAACTTTGGCTCAAGAATTTCCGATTGTTGCGGCAAACGCTTTGACGTTTGAAATTGCCGTGTTTTATTACGCCGTCATCAGTTGGAAGGCAAAGCGCGGCGAAAATACTTTCACCTACCACAAAAAAAGCGGTGTCGTCCCATTATTATCGGTTGTTATTTTTATAGTCGCGGTCGAAACTTTAGTGGCGCATGTTTTGATTGCGCTGCGGAGCGAAACTTTTGCTTGGATATTGACAATTATCAGCGTCTATTTTCTTTTCCAGGTTTTCGCTCATCTCAAAGCGGTTCTTCAGAGACCCATTGAAGTAACAGGCGACAAGATTTTTTTACGCTACGGAATTTTCGGCGATGCGGTCATTGATTTGGAAAATATCGAAAGGATTGAGAACACTTCCGCGCCGTTTGAAAAGCAAAAAGGAACGGGCAAACTGGCGCTTTTGAGCAAACTCGAACAACATAATTTGAAAATAGTTTTGAAGGATGAAACAGTTCTGCACGGGTTTTACGGCATCGAAACGAAAATCAAAACGCTTTATTTATTTGTTGATGAGATTGAAAACTTTAGAACCGCAATCGGCTTCGTTGAACCGAACGGCGGGCTAACAAATCATTGGACGTGAGGGCGAAACAGCTTCTCTTTAAAAACATCCTTCTTTAATTCGGAGTTGCGCGTAATTGGTTTCGCCCCACGTCATCTCAAGCGTTCGACGGCTTCGCGTGAAATTTATGTGGCAAGGAATTTACAGAAAATGGAATCCTGTTCCACTTCTGGAAGACAAATTTCTTTATGTTGAAGCCGTTCACGATGATTGGGAAGGTTTTCGCATTTGGTTCAGTGCAAAAAACAAAAACGCTGGAATTGTTACTATTGTCAAATTTGATCCTGCTCTAATGTATGTAAATTCGGACGAAAGTTATCGTTTGTCAGATGTTCAATATATTGAAGATACAAAAACTGCTCATACTTTTTGGAAAGTTGAAGACTCACAGTTATTGAAAGAATTTCATCGGCAATCAGTAGAAGTATATACCTTCTTAGAAATTGAGCATTACGCTTTTTTGAGCGGGAACGATTGCATAGACGTTTTAAGCGCATTTGAGCCGACATTTGACACATTGGTTGAAAAAAGTGATGAGTTGTTAGAGGAGAAATTACCGTAAAGCCAAAGCCAGAGAAGTCTGTAATGAACGCGCCGTCGAACAAATCATTGGACGCGAGGCAAAAACA
The DNA here is from genome assembly GCA_038232235.1 of Pyrinomonadales bacterium. Lineage (GTDB taxonomy): Bacteria > Acidobacteriota > Blastocatellia > Pyrinomonadales > Pyrinomonadaceae. Next base: position 17,235 of record JBBSIE010000085.1, read on the forward strand.
GCTTTCCTTTAAAATCTATTTCGGTTAATGTGGAGTTGCGCGAACTCGGTTTTTGCCCGCGTCAATTTGGTCGTTAGGCGTTTTTTGTTAAGAAACCGAACGGCAAGTTACTTGTTTGAAAATTAAGACGCTCCGCGTTTCTGGCAAAGTTCGCGGTGGCAGACAGCGTGCTAAAGATGATGACACGCCCAACAAATCAATGGACGCGAGGCGAAACAGCTTGTCTCATAAGAACTCGTCTGTTAAATTCAGAGTTGCGAGCATTGGTTTCGCCCACGTTAACTCGGTCGTTAGAGGTAATTATGAAATTTTTGGCACTACTGGTTTTTGTTCTATGTATTTCAGTCGTAAGCGTTTTATCGCAGGCGAAAGAGGTATCGTCAGAGTTCACTCCGCACAATGGGTTCAGCGGTCATAGTGAGGGAAATGGCACGCTCAAGCTGTTCTTATGCAAGCGGCGTCTTTACCACGTTGAGAGTCACGGATACGACCAGCCTGATGGCACTTTCCGCCTCGATCAAACCGTCACTTTTCAAGGCAAAGCGAGCCAAGAGCGATTCTGGATACTCAAGACCACCAGTCAAGATCATTTCACTGGCACACTGAGTGATGCTGCAGGGCGCGTAACCGGGCTGACGAATGGCTCTCGTTTGCGACTGAAGTATCGAGTCAAGGGACCTTTGATTATGCACCAAACACTTAAGCTCATGCCTGATGGGAAGACCATCGATAACGTAGGCAAAATTACATTTCTAGGAATTCCAGTAGGTCACCTGCACGAAACGATTACACGGAAGGACTAGGCAATGAGGTGGTTTAATTAACAGGACACGAAACTCTCTGTAAAATGAGATGATGCGAAAATATGATGATGAGTTCAAACAAAATGCCGTTAGGAAGATTTTAGACGGTCAATCGGTGGCAAGCATTTCACGAGA
>JBBSIE010000086.1:0-17867 GCA_038232235.1 Pyrinomonadales bacterium
GTTTACGGATATATTCCTGCTGGTATCGCTGAAAATACTTTGTCCATTTGGCTTGATCAAACCCTGCTTTATCGAACTCAGTTTTTTTAGATTTCGGCATTAAACTATATTACAGATTTAATGCCCTAAAGGGAATAAGTAACGCAGAGGCGCAGAGAATTTCAAAAATAATTCTTTCTTACTTAGCGACTCTGCGCCTCTGCATTAATTTTTTTTTGCTTTGACAGAGTTTTGTTTATATAACTGCCGGAAAATTTTAATTGCCTCAAATAAAACGAAAAAAGCATCATAAAACAAACTATTTTGAGAAGGCAAAAATTATTCGATGAGTTTAAAAACAATTATCAACCAAACATTTTTTACAGTTTTACTTTTATTTACGTTTGCATTTACGGCTTGCTCGGCGGCAGAAGGCGAAATTGATTTTCCGAAAATTCCCGCGTCGAAAAATGTGCCTAAGTTTCGCGTGGAAACAGTGGCAACAAATTTGGAAGTCGTTTGGTCAATTGTATTTGCGGCGGACGGACGAATGTTTTTCACGGAACGTCCGGGCAGAGTGCGGGTGATGGAAAACGGAAAATTGCGCGACAAACCTTTTTTTACTGTCCCCGACATCGAACTTTCGGGCGAAAGCGGTTTGATGGGAATGGTTTTGCACCCTGATTTTGCAAAAAATCATTTTGTTTATCTGGCTTATGCCTATCAAAATGCCGATAAAGACCAAACCGTGCGCGTGGCGCGTTACCGCGAAAACGGTGAAACTTTAGTCGAACCGAAAACGATTATCGAAGACATTCCGGCTTCGCGCTTTCATTCGGGAACGCGCTTAAAATTTGGTCCCGACGGCAAACTTTACATCACGACGGGCGACGCGACGAAGCAGTCCCGCGCTCAAAAACTCGATTCAATTAACGGTAAAACTCTGCGCTTAAACGATGACGGCACGATTCCGAATGATAATCCATTCGTCAATCAAAAAGGAGCGCGTTCCGAAATCTGGACTTACGGACACCGTAACGCGCAGGGAATGGATTTTCAGCCGGAAACGAATTTGATGTTTCAGACTGAACACGGACCTTCGATTATTGACGGCGTGGATTTGTTTCACCGGACGGGCGGCGATGAAGTTAATATTGTCGAACGCGGTAAAAATTACGGTTGGGCGAAAATCAGCCACAATATGACGCGAAAAGGAATGGAAACGCCGATTGTCGAATATTCTCCGGCAATTGCGCCCGCAAGCGGGATGTTTTATCGCGGCGATTTTTCTCCCGAATTCAAAGGAAATTTCTTTTTCGGCGCGCTCAAAGGTCAAATGATCGTGCGGCTCGTTTTGGACGGACGAAAAATCGTTTCGCAGGATAAATTGTTGGAAAAAGAATATGGGCGCATCCGCGAAGTCGCCGAAGGTTTAGACGGGGCAATTTATTTTTCAACTTCAAACCGCGACGGACGCGGCGATCCGACCAAAGAAGACGACAGGGTTTTGCGGATTGTGCCGATTAAAAATAAATAAGCATCAAGTAAAAAGTAAAAAGGCAAGAAGTATCGGGTTTTTGACAATTCTTTTTACCTGATTGCTTTTACTCACCTGCTTAACTGTGTTCATAGGACTGAAGCAACACTGAAGCGCAAGCGGAAAACGCTCCGCGCTCCAGTCAATTTTCCTTATCTTCCTCGCGCTGCTTCAAAACGGGCGCGAATCGCTTCGTCAGTCAGTTGAACGCGCGGATTTAGCACGTTATCGGCGATTATTGAAAAATTATTGCAATTTAGTGTTGCGATGCCGTATTCGCTCGTCCACAAATTCGGAATATTCAGCTTTGTGTCGAGTCGTTCGACAAATTCGGCAAGCGTTTGTCTTTCCGTTTGCGGCTTGTAAAAAATTTCGATTTGATAAAGTTTCGCGTCAAAAAATCGCAGATAAAGTGCGCGGACGTTCGGCAGAAACGGCGGCGGATTTTTATCAATATAATTTTGAAAAAATGTGCCTTCTTTTTTAACCTTAACTTTCAACTTGCCGCCGAAAACGCTTTTAACTTCCGGCGGCGACATTCCGAGCCGCAAACCGAGCAAAGCCGGCGCGTCAGTAATCGCCAAATCACAATTTTGCGTTTGCGCCGCAGCGTTTGATACGAACAGAAAAATTAGAAAAAATGCGATTTTCATTTTGATTTGATAGTTATTTCAATTTCAGTTTTTGCTGTGAAACGCGCTAAGATAACGTCTTTGATTATACAGAAAACAATTTCGATTCGATGAAAAATATGAAGAAAATTATTTTTACGGTCTTTTTAATGTTGAGCGTCTGCACGGCGTTCGGTTTCGGTCAGACGAAAAAAAGAACCGTTCGCCGTCCGGTTAAAAAAACGACGGTAAAAAAAAGAACAACGACAAGGAGATTTGGGAAATACAAAGTTATCCGAAAAACTATTATGACAACACCAAAATCAGCCGCGATGACGACGGAATCGGGCTTAACTTACATCATTACAAAACATGGCGATGGCGCGCAGTTAAAAGCGGGCGATAATATTATCGTCAATTACACGGGACTTTTGACTAACGGGCAAAAATTCGACAGTTCGCTCGACCGCGGCGAACCGTTTTCATTTCCGCTCGGCGCGGGCAGAGTTATCAAAGGCTGGGACGAAGGCTTTGAAAAACTCAGAATCGGCGACCACGCGACTTTAATAATTCCGCCGTCAATCGGTTACGGTTCACGCGGCGCGGGCGGCGTAATTCCGCCGGATGCGACGCTGATTTTTATCGTCGAAGTTCTCGGCGTGAAATAATTTTTTGCTCTCGCCACCCGCGAAAAGAAAATTTACAGGGATAACAGGATAAATAGGATAAGAATTTAATTTTGTTTTTATCCCTGTCCATCCTGTTATCCCTGTAAATTTATTTTTATTTGTATGAATATTCTATCATTGGAAAACGTCGGCAAAAATTACGGCATCAAACCGCTTTTTGAAAATGTTACGCTCGGCATTGAAGAACGCGATAAAATCGGGATTATCGGCGCGAACGGTTCGGGCAAAACGACTTTTTTGCGCCTGATTGCCGGAACGGAAACGCCGGACACCGGCAAAATTATCCGCGCGCAAGGCAAAACTCTCGCTTATTTGGAGCAAAATCCGCAGTTTGATGATGAAAAAACGGTTCTTGAAACAATTTTTGCGGCTTCGGGCGGCGTGATCAAGTTGATTCGTGATTACGAAACGGCGTGTTACGAATTGTCAAAAGATGCGGCAAATCCAAAAACGCTCGAAAAGATCTCAAATTTACAGCACGAACTTGAAATAAACGGCGGTTGGGAAATTGAAACGAACGCCCGCAGTATTTTGACGAAATTGGGAATTACCGACACTTCCGCGCAGATGAAAACGCTTTCCGGCGGACAGCGCAAGCGCGTCGCGCTGGCGCACGAACTAATTGTCAAACCCGATATTCTAATTCTCGACGAACCGACTAATCATCTCGACGCGGACACAATTGAATGGCTCGAAGATTATCTGAAAAGATATTCGGGCGCGCTGCTTCTTGTTACGCACGACCGCTATTTTCTCGACCGCGTAACGAATCGAATCTTTGAAATTGACCGCGGCGCGGTGCAGGTTTTCGCGGGAAATTACGCTTATTATCTGGAGAAAAAAGAAGAACAGGAAACGCTTCGCGCGGTCGAAGGACATAAACGCGAACAGCTTATCAAAAAGGAACTGGCGTGGCTGCGAACGGGCGCGAAGGCGCGGACGCGCAAATCGAAATACCGCATCAACGCGGCTTACGATTTGATGGCGCAGCCGAAGGACAATGCCAAATCCGAAATTGATATTGCCGTCGGCTCAAGGCGTTTAGGCTCGAAAATTGTTGAAATAAATAACATTTCAAAATCTTATGATGATCGAAAATTGATTGATGATTTTTCGTATCTTTTAAAGCGCGACGACCGCATCGGAACTATCGGCGCGAACGGTTCGGGGAAAACGACGCTTTTGGAGATTTTGACCGGCAGAATTACAGCCGATTCCGGCGAAATCGAAATCGGACAGACGGTTCATATCGGTTATTACGATCAGGAAAGCCGCGCGTTAAATGAAGAACAGCGCGTTATTGATTACATAAAAGAAGTTGCCGAATACGTTACGACAATTGACGGAAATCAAATTACGGCTTCCCAAATGCTCGAAAAATTTCTGTTTCCGCCTGCCGCGCAATATTCGTTTATCGGAAATCTTTCCGGCGGCGAACGGCGCAGACTTTATCTGCTGCGAATTTTGATGGCTGAACCGAATGTTTTGCTGCTTGATGAGCCGACGAATGATTTGGACATTCCGACATTAATTGCGCTGGAAGAATATCTGGACGATTTTGCGGGCGCGTTGATCGTCGTCAGCCACGACCGATATTTTCTTGACCGCGCGATTGATTCGATTTTTAAGTTTGAGGGCGACGGCAAAATTCGCGCGTTCGCCGGTGATTATTCGGCTTATTTGAAAAAGAGGGAACTCGAAGAAATTACAAATAAAGAAATTGAAAATCAGGCGGATATGTGTCAGTCGGCAAACGCGATAAAATCGGAAAATCAAACTGCCGTCGAAAAAACAACCGCACCGAAAAAACTTTCCTTTAAGGAAAAACGCGAGTTTGAAACGCTCGAAAACAAAGTTGCCGAAGCTGAGAAAAGACTCGCCGAAATCGAATTTGAACTGAAAAATTTTGCTACCGATGCTTTCAAATTAAACGAAATTTTCACCGAACAGCAGTCGTTAAATTCACAACTTGAAAAAGATTCCGAACGATGGCTGGAATTGTCGGAACGCGCCGATTTGTAATTTACCGAATCAAACAAAATTACCGGATAAAAATAAAACCGCCCAAAAAAGAAATTACGTTGTGTGTCGAAACACTTTTTATGCCTTAACACGGCATCAAATTTGCATTCATAAAATTTATCTTGTAAATCTGTTTGATTTTCTTACAAATTAAGTTATGAGAACGGGAAAAGAATAAAAAAAAAATTTGCTTTTGCAAATAATTCAAAAAGGGGTAGAAAGATATGAACGATACAGATAAAAAAAATGAAAAGGACAGCGCGGTTGAGAATAAAAATCCGGCGCAAAACAGCGGAACTAAAGATCAATCCGGCAAACAGGAAAACAAATTTGCCGATAAAGTGAGCGATGCCGTTCAGGGCGACACGAAAGCCGCCAAAGAAGTTTACAATCAGGCGAAAGAAGCAACCAGCGACGTTGCCGTTAAATTTTATGATGCCGCCGCCAAAAAAACGACTTCAAAAATTGAGGAGCAGAAAACAAATTTTGCGCTTGATTTGTCGGATGTTGCCGACAGCATTCGGCAGATTGTAAGCAATCTGAGTGGTGAAAAACAGCCGCAGGGCGTGGCGAAACTGGCTTCCAATTATACCAATACTTTAGCCGACAAGGTTGGGCAGGTTTCGGACTATGTGGGTAACAAAGATCTGGGCGAAATGATGAAAGATGCCGAAGATTTGGCACATCGAAATCCGGCGTTGTTTCTCGGCGGAGCGTTTGCGCTCGGAGTCGTTGCGGCGAGATTTTTGAAAAGCACTAATTCCAATCAAGCGTTTAAGCGTCGTCCGCGTTATGAGAGAAAAGGTGAGTATTTGCCGGATGAACACGAAGGCGTTCATTTGCCGGAAGATTTGGAAAAACAAGTTCAAGATAACACCAGCGCGACAACTAAATCGGCGAATGCCGCTTCACCAAATAAAGGAGCGTAAGTTATGGCGCAGCAAATTGTCAAAGAAGAACGCTCTCTGGGCGACTTGTTTTCCGAACTTGCCTCTGAAACCAGCACTCTGGTCAGACAGGAAGTCGCGTTAGCACAGGTTGAACTAACTCAAAAAGCAACCAAAGTCGGAAAAAACATCGGATATTTGGTAGTCGGCGGCGCGGTCGCATACGCCGCTCTGCTGGCACTTTTGACGGCTCTGATTATTGGTTTGGGAACTTTGATCGGATATGGATTTTCAGCTTTGCTCGTTGGAGTAGTTGTGGCAGTCGCGGCGGTCATTCTGATTATGTCGGCATTAAATACTTTGAAAAATACCGACCTTATGCCGCGCCAAACGGTCGAAACGGTTGAGGAGGATGCGAAATGGCTGAAAGATCAGTTGAGTTAAATAATGAGATAAAAATGGATATTGATAAAACAAACGATACGACGGCGGAAACTTTAGAGGATACTGGTTCGACAAATCGTCAGACGGAAATTACTTTGCCCGAAACCGAGGTGAAAACTATTCCTGCATCCGACGATCCTGATCAAATACGGGAAAATATCGAAGAAACTCGCGCTGAAATGAGTGGAACAATTGATGCCATTCAAGAAAAGCTCAGTTTTTCAAACATCAGCGATCAGGTTAAAGCGGAAGTTTCGGATTACGTCGGTGAAACCATTCAATCGGCAAAAAATACCGTTTATGAAGTATTAGCGGAAAAAGGGGAATTTATTATGAAATATGCAGATAAAAGAGTTAAGGAAATTGCAAATACGGATATAGTGAAAACAGCCGGACGAAATCCGTTGGCGTTAGGCTTAATCGGGTTGGGAATCGGGTTGCTTTTCTGGAGCAGAAGTAGCAAAAAAAACCGTTCAAAGTTTCGCTATGATGAGAGTTATGAAGATCAAAACGAAAATTATGGTCGCAAATTTTCATCAAAAAACAAAAAATCAACGCTTGAAGCGGCGCAGAACAAAATTAGCGATGCGGCAGGTGCAGTCGGCGACAGCGTGAGCAGCGCGGCGAGCGCGGTTTCCGATAGGGTTAGCGGCGCAGCCGGAACAGTTTCCAGCACAGTCAGCAATGCAGCGGGCGCAGTTTCTGAAACTGTTTCTGATGTCGCCGGCAAAGCGTATAAAAAAGCCGGTAAACTCGGTTCAAAGGCAGAAGATTTCGCTGGAACAGCGCAGGATCAGTTTCTATACTATGTTGAAGAAAAACCATTGGTGGTCGGCGCGGTCGCGCTTGCACTCGGCGCAGCAGTTGGAATGGCGTTTCCGTCAACCCGGATTGAAAATAAATACATGGGCGAAGCGCGCAATAATCTTTTGCATAAAGCTGAAGAATCAGCCCGTGATGCGGTTGGAAAAGTTCAGCAGGTCGCCGGACAAGTAACGGAAACTGTCACGGAAACTGTCAAGGAAGAAGCTAAAAATCAAGGCTTGACGCAGTAATAAAGTTTCAGAATTCAAAAGTAGGGATTTGATGCGCTGCGTCAAATCCCTACTTTTCGTTTATGGATTTACAGAAAATCTGAAAAACTATTTTTCTATTTTCTCCAAACCGTTCATATACTTTTGTAAAACTTCCGGTATTAAAACCGAGCCGTCCGCCTGCTGATAATTTTCCAAAATCGCAATCCATGTTCGCCCAACTGCTAAACCCGAACCGTTAATCGTGTGAACAAATTCCGGTTTCGCGCCGCTCGCGCGTTTGAAGCGCAGATTCATTCGTCTCGCCTGATAATCGGTGAACAGCGAACACGAAGAAATTTCGCGGTAAGTGTTTTGCGACGGAATCCACGCTTCGATGTCGTAAGTTTTCGCCGAACCGAAACCCATATCGCCGGTTGATAAGACAACGGTGCGGTATGGAATTCCAAGTAACTGCAAAATTCTTTCGGCGTTTTCAGTTAATTTTTCGTGTTCCGCTTCGGAATTTTCCGGCAGAGAATATTTGACGAGTTCGACTTTCTCAAACTGATGCTGGCGAATCAGTCCGCGCGTGTCGCGCCCGTAACTTCCAGCTTCGCTGCGGAAACAAGGTGTGTAAGCGACAAATTTCCTCGGTAAATCTTTCGCGTCGAGCGTTTCTCCCGCGTAATAATTCGTTACCGGAACTTCCGCCGTCGGAATCAGATAAAAACCGCGTTCGTCTTGCAGTTTGAATAAATCGTCTTCAAGTTTCGGAAGTTGCGCCGTCCCGAAAAGCGCGTCTTTGTTGACGATAAACGGCGGCAAAGTTTCCGTGTAGCCGTGTTCGGTGGTATGAACGTTGAGCATAAAATTGACCAGCGCACGTTCTAATCTCGCGCCCGCGCCGTTGAGAATCGAAAATCTCGCGCCCGCGATTTTCGTCGCGCGTTCCAAATCCAGAATACCCAAACTTTCGCCCAGATCAACGTGATCTTTGATTTCAAAATCAAACTCGCGCGGTTCGCCCCATTTTCTGATTTCGACATTCGCGCTTTCGTCCGCGCCAACCGGAACATCGGATTTCGGAACATTCGGCAAACCGGCGAGAAGTTCGTCCATTGCTGTTTCAAGGCTTTTGCGCTCGGTTTCCAGTTCACTTTGCGTATCTTTCAAACCGGCGACTTCCGCTTTTTTCGCTTCCGCTTCGTCACGCTTTCCGGCTTGCATCAACGCACCGATTTCTTTACTCGCCGAATTTCGTTTTTGATTGATTTGGTCTGATTCGCTGATGACGCGCCGCCGCGTTTCGTCCAGCCGAACGAAATCATCCAGACTCGTCGTCGGAAAATTGCGGTTTTCCAACGCTTTTTTAACTTCTTCCAAATTTTCTCTGACGTAATTAAGGTCTAACATAACTCTTATTTTTAGGGCGTTTGTTTATCTCCCGCTTTTCATTTAAAATCTAAGGTTTGCTCGATGCAAAATAAAACTCGAATTTAACAGACTTATGAAAACAAACAAAATTCGCAAAGCGATTTTCCCCGCCGCCGGTTTGGGAACGAGATTTCTGCCCGCAACCAAGGCTTCACCGAAAGAGATGCTGCCGCTGGTTGATAAACCGTTGATTCAATACGCAATTGAAGAGGCGGTGGCAAGCGGTATTGAGTCAATTTTGATCATTACGAGCCGCGATAAAACAGCTATCGAAGACCATTTTGATATATCTTTTGAACTTGAACACACGCTCAAAAAACGCGGCAAAGATGAATTGTTTGAGCAAGTTCGCGCCATCGCCAATATCGCACAGATAAATTACACGCGCCAACAGCAAGCGTTGGGTTTGGGACACGCGATTTATCAGGCGAAGGATTTTGCCGGAGACGAGCCGTTCGCCGTGCTGCTCGCCGACGACGTGATGGACTGCGAAACGCCCGCACTCAAACAACTTATTGACGTTTACGAAAAATATAACGCGCCTGTGATGGCGACGATGCAGATCGCGGGCGAAGCGATTTCGCGGTTCGGCGTGATTGACGCGGAAGAAGTCGAACCGAATGTTTACAAAATCAAAAGCGTCGTCGAAAAACCGAAATACGAGGACGCGCCTTCGGATATGGCGGTTATCGGGCGATATATTTTCACGCCGGAACTTTTCGACGCGCTGGAGCAAACCAAACCCGGCGCGGGCGGCGAAATCCAGGTCGCCGACGCGATGAAAATGCTGCTCGACGCGGGCAAACCGTTTTACGCCGTCAAACTCGAAGGCACGCGCCACGACGCGGGCGACAAACTCGGATTTTTAATCGCCACCGTCGAATTCGCGCTCAAACGCGACGATCTCGGCGCGGATTTTCGTGAATATTTGAAATCCTTAAAGTTAAATTAAATAATTTTCTGCCGTTTTGTTGAAATCAGTGATTTGTTCGGCAATCCAAATTTCATCTTTGCCCAATTCCCGCGCCATAATTCCCGCCACTTTCGGCGCGATTTCAACGGCGGTTTTCGCGTCTAGAAATAAAATCCGAAGCCGCCGCGCCAAAATATCTTCGACGTTTTGCGCCATCTCAAAACGCACCGCCCAAACAATTTCCGCCAAACAATACGGCAAATTTTCGTGCAGTTTTTTCGCCAATTTCGGATTTTCCTCAATCATTTGTTGAATGTTTTTCGCATCCGTACCATAAATTGATAAATCGCCGAATCGTTCCGCATTTTGACAAAAACCATGAATTTTTAAATTTTCAGTAATTGATTTTTTTTCCGGCAAATCGGTAATTTTCAATGCTTGATTAACTGCGTCTTCCGCCATTTTTCGGTATGTCGTCCATTTTCCGCCCGTGATTGTCAGCAAATTCGATTCATCAATTTCTATCGTGTGGTCACGCGAAAGTTTGGCGGTATTTTTTGAGTTTGAATTTTTTACAAGCGGACGAATACCGACAAAAACGCTTAAAATATCTTCGCGTGTCGGCGATTCCGTCAAATAATCTCCGGCAGTTTTCAAAATAAATTCAATTTCCTTTTCAAACGCTTTCGGTTCGAGTTCCGCCTTTTCAACGGGCGTGTCGGTTGTCCCGAAGAGAGTTTTTCCGTGCCACGGAATTGCAAATAAAACCCGTCCGTCGCTTGTTTTCGGAATCATCAGCGCGGTGGAATCCGGCATAAACTTTTTGTCGAAAACAAGATGAATTCCTTGACTCGGCGCAATTAAATTTTCTGATTTTTCATCGGAAAATCGGCGAACTTCATCACAAAACGCGCCTGCCGCGTTGATGACGACTTTTGCTTTTGTCACATAAACTTCGCCTGATTCAGCGTCTTGAAATTTTACGCCGTCAATTTTATTTTCCGCATTTTTGTTGAGCGCGAAAACTCTCGCGTAATTTAAAACCGCCGCGTTTTGATTGACCGCCGTTGAAACGAGATTTATCAAAAGCCGCGTGTCGTCAAACTGTCCGTCGAAATATAAAATGCCGCCGCGCAAATTTCTTTGTTTGATATTTGGAAGTTTTTCAATCGTTTTACTTTTGGAAATAATTTTCGACTTGCCGAAGTTATATTTTCCCGCCAGCAAATTGTAGATTTTCAGACCTGCACCGTAAAAAAACATTTGCCAAAGGCTGTAACACGGTACGATGAAAGTCTGTTTTTTAACGAGATGCGGCGCGTTTAGTAATAAAATTCCGCGTTCTTTTAATGCTTGAAAAACAAGCGAAATATTCCCCTGCGCCAAATATCTCACGCCGCCGTGAACGAGTTTTGTCGAACGGCTCGAAGTTCCTTTGCCGAAATCGTTTTGTTCCAAAAGCAAAACATCAAACCCGCGCGAAGCCGCATCCACCGCGCATCCAACGCCGGTCGCGCCGCCGCCGATGATAATAAAATCCCAATCTTTCTCGCGCATTTTTACGCGATTGAGAATTTCTTCACGAATCATAAAATTTTAAAGTAAAAAGGCAAAAGTAAAAAGGTAAATCAAACGATAATTTTTTAGAACTTATTATTCTAATTTTCGTAAAATTTCAATGTTAAACGGTTGAAATATCACCCGTTGTTTTCACAACTGCGAAATTTTGGAGTAAGATTCAATTTAGGTTAGCAAATTATTGGAGAAATATAGGGATGTTAAATAAAAAAGTTCAGCAATTTGGGATTTATAAATTTTTGAGCGTTTTGCTCGTCATTTCACTGCTTGCTTTAGCAGGCTGTAAAACAAATTTTTTGAGTGGTCCTGAAGCACCGCCTGTGCCGGATCAGCCGCAAACTCCGCCCGCGCCGGTTGTCGTTGACGGAATGCGGACTTCGTATGCCGATATTGTCGGAAAAACTTCACCGGCAGTCGTGATGGTTCGCTCGGAACGCAAAGCCCAAACCGCGCCTCAGCAATATCCGTTTGGCGACGACCCGATGCTGCGCGAGTTTTTCAGAAATCTTCCGCAGCAGCCGCAGCAACAGCAGCGTCCGCAAATCGAGCGCGGACTCGGTTCCGGCGTAATTGTCAGAGCGGACGGCACAATTTTGACAAATCATCACGTCGTTGACGGCGCGGAAAAAATTACCGTGCAGATGAATGACAATAAAACTTTCGATGCCAAAGTCATCGGTTCTGATCCGCCGAGCGATTTGGCGGTTTTGAAAATCGAAGGCGAAAATCTGCCGTTTTTGAATTTAGGAAATTCGGACAATGTTCGCATCGGCGATATTGTTCTGGCAATCGGAAATCCGCTGGGCATCGGACAAACCGTTACGGCGGGAATTATTTCCGCCAAAGGTCGGCAAACCGGTTTGAGCGACGGCAGTTTTCAGGATTTTTTGCAAACGGATGCTCCGATAAATCGCGGGAATTCCGGCGGCGCGTTGATAAATTTAACCGGCGAACTGATCGGAATCAATTCACAAATCGTTTCCGAACAAGGCGGCGGCAACATCGGCATAGGCTTTTCGATTCCGTCTAATATGGCAAAATCCGTGATGGAACAGCTTTTGAAAGACGGCAAAGTTCACCGCGGAATGCTCGGAGTCGGTATTCAACCGCTGACTGACAATCTTGCCGAAAAGTTTAATGCTAAAGATACAAATGGTGTTCTGATAAATGACGTTAAAAAAGACAGTGCGGCGGAAAAAGCCGGGATTAAACGGGATGACATAATTATTGCCATAAACGGCGAAAAAGTTGAAGATCCGAATACACTTCGCAACAAAGTCGCCGGCACAATGCCCGGAACAGAGATAAAAATAACAGTTTTACGCGACGGCAAAGAACAGGAATTAACCGCTAAAGTTGACGAACTCAAAACTGAAGGCGTGAAACCCGACAGTTCCGATCAAAACAATAGTGAACCCGGCAATTTGACTGACAGCGGCAAACTCGGACTCAGTTTGCAGCCGCTGACACCGCAAACGGCGAAACAGTTAAATCTTCCGCCGGATACGCCGGGAGTTGTCGTTACGGACATTGACCAAAACGGCTCGGCGGCAGAAACCGGCATTACGCGCGGCGATGTAATTTTGGAAATTAACCGGCAAGTTGTCAACTCGCTCGAAGATGTGAAATCAGCTCTTGATAAATCGGGCGACAAACCTATTCTGTTATTAATTTCGCGGAAAGGTCAGACGATTTATTTAACTGTTACACCAAAATAAATTTTGATGTTTGAAACAAAAAAGGTCGTGAGTTTTTCAAAACTCACGACTTCTTTGTTTCGTATCAACAGTTTATGAGGAGTTCTAAGAAATCCGGGGTTAAATTTACCGATTCTATTTTTCCTTGGCGATCAAACGCTCATTAACTCCGTCCGAATGCGGTTCGACATCTTGGATAACATAAATTTTCGCCTTTCGGAACGCTCTGATCTTTTTCAAGCGCGGCTTCCAAAACGTCGTCAATTCTGTGCGCCAAAACAAATTCCAGTTCATTGCGAAAACTCTTAAACACCGGAAAATACAGCACGTAACCGGCATAACGGTTGCCCGCCAACGCCGCCAACGGTTGCACAAAACTTTTTTTTGCCGAAAATCGCTTCAAGTAAGTCGTCATCCGTAACTTCGCACCAATCGGAAAGTTTTTCAAATTCGGCGAATTCCCGAATCAAAATAGCGATTGCCGGAACGTCTGCCTTTCGCGCTTCTCGCACTAATAATTGATAATCCATTTTCTTTTCTAAATTATGATTCATATTGAATCACAGAGCCTAGAAACGAAGAGTAAAGTTAATCAAATGATTTTTACTCTTAAGTTTCTTGCAAAAGTCTGCACAAACCATTGAGGGTAAAAATCGCAATAAGTTGTAGTGGTTTCCGCATTTAAGAATGAAAGTCCTGATCGCATTATCTAATTAAAAAAGCGGGCAAAGAAAACTTCGCCCGCCAGGATTAAGAACCATCATCATTCTATTACCAATTTGCATAAATATTTGAGAGAAATTTAGCTGCAAATTAACGTGAATGACTTAAGTTTTATTTATTCATCTACGTTAATTCGCAGGAATAGACCTTGAATTACCGCCCGATTTTCCGAAGGGTAAAGCCGTAAAATTCAGTTCGGTCAAATCATTTGTAACCGAAAGAACCTGCGACATAAAATAATAGCTTTTATGCTTAATTTCAACGATATAAGTTTCACCGGAACCTATTTCTTTAAAGCTAAAATAACCAGATGGGTTAGTCATAGCCATTCGCCTTTCTCCAATTGAATTGGTCAGAACAATTCGTGCGCTTGCAACACCTCTGCCAAAGGGGGAAATAACTCGCCCTGAAATCGAAACCGGTGCCGCCGTCGCTACATTGCAGTTGATGTCGGAGTGCGCCTGAGCGATAATAATATCCGAAGTTGTTGTAGTAGTTGTAGTTGTGCCAAGTATCTTATCGAGAACGGTAACCGTAGTAGTTGTCCTGATGTGCAGGGCATTGACCGTAATGCCCGTAGTGCCGGGAGGGGTACTACTTGGAATCTGTTCGTTACCGATAATGGAGGTTTGCGTCCTCGTTGTCGTTGTTGTCAAGAGTGTGTCGACTGACACTGTAACATCCGTCGAAAGAAGCGTTGTATTAGCAGGAATCGACCCGTTTGCATCTACCGTAACGAGCTGACCATTAATCATGAGGTTCGTGAGCATGACGTTGCCCGAACAAGTCGGAGTCGTTCCAGCACAGGTACATTTCGAGTTTGCTTGTATGGTCGTGGCGGTAACGGTGACGCCGTTTATATCCAAATTCACATTGTTGACCGTTGATTGCGACGTACTAGTGGGAACTCCGCGAACCTTGCCGCCACTTGTTGTTGATGTAAGAATGCCGGTCGAGAAAGTTGCATTTGCAACCCCTGTGTTAATAGCGGCTTGCGCTGCTACTAATCCAGTACCCAGCACGCCGCCCGCCGGCGGTAACGGACCCGTATCGGCGACCCTAACATTAGCCAGAACTGTAGTTGTTGCTACACCAGCCACTGTAGCGGTTTCGGTCGTCTTCGACTGAACGCCGACTGCCTGCCCGCTAAAAGTCTGCGCTTGTGCATTTGTTGTAGTCAACAAAGATAAAAACAACATTGCCGTTAAACTAAGCAATGTAGATAAAAATTTTATTCTCTTCATAATTCACTCCTTGTTATCGAAAAACTCCCCTTATCCAAAAAAGTTCACTTAATCCTAAGGGGGTTTTTAGAATAAGTTAACTGCTTCTACCAATTAAGAAATATCTCCTAAAATCTGTAAACTGCATGATGACAAATAAAGATGGCTTTATTAAGAAAACGGGGGAAAGTAAATAAACTAAATTTCTGTCTATAAAAGTTTATTTAAAGTTTTTTAGGAAATTTAGCGATTCAAAAATTTATTAACCTCTTTTTATAAAATGGTGAACAAATTAGGTGAAACGTCTTTGAAGATAGACAATTTTTAAAAAATAGTCAACAAAAAAATAGATTTTAAAGAAAAAAAAATTTGTTTTACAAACTGAGTAAGGAATATATCCTTTTACCCGTGTAATGAACAAAGCCAACCCTTATCATAAGATTTGCTCTAGGAGGTTATTTAAATTCTAAGATTTTCTGGCTTTTTGACAAAGACAACTCCTTTTTTAGCCTGTGGCTGTACAAACACAGGCGCGACAATAGCCGATACCAACGTCGAAGATGTTGCATTTTTAAAGATAATTGCCCGGTGCGATACTTTCAGCCTCGCGTTTTAGTTAATTCACACGCCGTAGATTATTGAAGCGACCTACGGCTAATAAAATTATCGTTTTCAGCGATTTTATGGAAAATTTAAACAGACCCGAAGTAAAGCTGAAAACACAATTGCTGCCAAAACAAAATAATTTTGTTTTGGCAGCAATTGATTCGCGCTGTTTGCGGAAAAACGCACGACTTGTCTGCGGAAACACATACGTGTATAAAAGGAAAAATCACATTTATTTTTCCTTTGCGATATATTGTTCGTTTCCACCGTCGGAATGCGTTTCGACATCCTGAATGATATAATTTTCGCCTTTCGGAACACTTTGCTCTTTTTCAAGTGCGGCTTCTAAAACGTCGTCAATTCTGTGCGCCAGAACAAATTCGAGTTCGCCGCGAACATCTTCGGGAATATCTTCAATAACCGCTTCGTTTTGATGCGGCATAATTATTCGCCGAATTCCCGCGCGATGCGCCGCGAGAACTTTTTCTTTAACGCCGCCGACCGGAAAAACCAGACCTGAAAGCGTGATTTCGCCCGTCATTGACGTATCGGAACGCACCTTTCTGCCGGTGTAAAGCGAAGCCAGAGCCGAAGCCATCGTTACGCCCGCACTCGGTCCGTCTTTCGGAATCGCGCCTGCCGGAACGTGAACGTGAACGCCGTTCGATTTAATTTCTTCGGGATTAATTCCCAATTCAACCGCGTGCGACCACAGATAAGAACGCGCCGCCATCGCCGATTCCTTCATCACTTCGCCGAGTTGTCCGGTCAGCGTCAGCCCCGAACCACCGGGCAGCATCGTCGCTTCGATAAATAAAACCTCGCCGCCCATTTCCGTCCAAGCCATTCCCGTCGCAACTCCGGCGGGCAAATCTTCACGAGCTTTTTCGGGATAAAATCTCGGCGCGCCGAGATAACTTTTGATCTCATTTTCCGTGATTTTAACTTTTTCTGTTTTTCCCTGCGCGACATTCAGCGCGACCTTTCGCGCCAAATTTCCGATAGTTCGCTCTAATTGGCGAACTCCGGCTTCGCGCGTATATCTTGCCGTCAAAAGATTTATCGCATCGTCTGTGATCTCAACCTGATCGGGCTGCAAACCGTTTTCCTTAATCTGGCGCGGCACGAGATATTGTTTCGCAATGTGCAGTTTTTCCTGATCGCTGTAACCGGCGATTTGGATAATTTCCATTCGGTCGCGCAGCGGTGCGGGAATCGGCGCGAGACTGTTCGCCGTCGCAATAAAAAACACTTTCGACAAATCGAACGGCAAGTCCAAATAATGATCGCGGAAACTGTTGTTTT
The DNA here is from genome assembly GCA_038232235.1 of Pyrinomonadales bacterium. Classification (GTDB taxonomy): domain Bacteria; phylum Acidobacteriota; class Blastocatellia; order Pyrinomonadales; family Pyrinomonadaceae. The sequence goes on from JBBSIE010000086.1 coordinate 16,665, forward strand.
GCTGCGGGTCGAGAATTTCAAGCAGAGCCGACGACGGATCGCCGCGATAATCGTTGCCGAGTTTGTCAATTTCATCGAGCATCATCACCGGATTATTGACCCCGGCGCGGCGCAGCGATTGAATAATTCTTCCGGGCATCGCGCCGATGTACGTCCGGCGATGTCCTCGCAGTTCGGCTTCGTCGCGCATTCCGCCCAAACTCATCCGCTCGAATTCGCGCCCCAAAGCCCGCGCAATCGAACGCCCCAAAGAAGTTTTACCAACACCCGGAGGTCCGACAAAAAGCATAATCGGACTTTTTGAATCCGGGCGCAGTTTGACGACCGCGAGCGATTCCAAAATACGTTTTTTGACATCTTCCAAACCATAATGATCTTCGTCGAGAATTTTTTGCGCTTCGTTCAAATCCAGTTTTTCTTCGCTTGATTTTTTCCACGGAAGTTCCAAAATATATTCAAGATAGGTGCGAATAACGTGATAATCCGGCGCGGCTTGCGGTAACTGTTCCATTCGCTTGAGTTCGCGTTCGGCTTCCTTTCGCACATCGTCCGGCAAATCGGCGGTTTCAAGACGTTCGCGCAATTGTCCGGCTTCGGCTTTCTCGCCGCCTTCATCGTCGCCGAGTTCTTTTTGAATCGCTTTCAACTGTTGCCGCAAAACATAATCGCGCTGCGCTTTGTCCATTTCGGTCTGCGCTTCGGTGGCGATTTTCGACCTGATCTGCATAATCTCGACTTCACGCGCCAGCGCGGCGTGCGACAAACTCAAAAGTTCGTCAACCGTCTTTGCTTCAAGCATTTTCTGCTCGGTTTCGACACCCAAATCAAGCACCGACGCGAGAAAATAAGAAAGCTGCACCGGATTATTCTGCGACACGACCGCCATCCGAATTTCCTGCGGAACATTCGGCAGCATCGCCAATGCCTGCTGAACAAGACCCTGAATATTGCGCTTTAACGCTTCGACTTCTTCATTTTCAACAATCGTCAAATCCGGCAATTTTTCGACTTTCGCCTTGATAAACGGCTGTTCCTGCGACCAATCGAGAATTTTCACACGATCAACGCCCTGCACGATTAATTGCATCACGTCTTCGGCTTTCATCATCCGTTTGATATTGACGATGGTTCCGACTTCGTATAAATCGGACGTTTTCGCGTCGTCGCCGGTCACGCCTTCGGTTTTGGTCGTCACACAGCAGA
>JBBSIE010000087.1:0-17837 GCA_038232235.1 Pyrinomonadales bacterium
ACAGCGTCGGCGAAAAGTATGTTTTTCACCCTGGCGATAACCTTTTTCTAAGGCTTCGCTTTCTGCTACACTCAGTTCAAGTTTCTTGATTTTCCCCATTTCGGGAAATAATATACCATCTTTTTGTCCGACTACTTAGTTCTTGCAGGAGTTATCGTAAATTGAATATCTTGGAAATCTTCGAGCGCGGAGTTTGCATCCGATTCATCGAAACCTTGAAAAATCTGTTTCTTCCAAATGATATTTCCATATTCGGCGTAAATTAAATCCGGCGCGAGAAACCTCCAGAGTCCTTGTTTAAATTCAACCAAAACCTGTCTTGCCTTCATCGAATCGGTTTCTATGACAAACCATTTCACCGCCACGCTGCTGTCAACCACAATTTTTTCCATCAACGCATTCTGTCCTCTCTGATAAGTTCCGTGCTGTCGGGCATCACGCCGTATTTTTCGCCCATTTTATTTTGAAATTCAAGAATTCTGTCCACGACTTCACGAGTATTGGCAAGTTCGAGTTCTTCCCATTCGTCAAGAAATTTTTCTACATCTTGAAAACCTTTGCTGCTTGCAACCGTTTTTAGTTTTTCGTAAGTTTTGTCTGAAATCGTTAAAGTTACGCTCATTGTTTTACTCCAAGATGAATCGCGGCAATTCCGCCGGTCAGATTTTTGTATTCGACATCAGAAAAGCCGTTTTCGAGCATCATTTTCATCAAACCTTTTTGGTCTGGAAACCGCGCCACCGATTCCGAAAGATACTCATACGCGCCGCGCGAACCGCTGACCGCGCCGCCGATTTTCGGCAGAATGCGTGTAAAATAAAACTGAAATAACTGCCGAAAACCCGGCACAATCGGCACGGAAAATTCTAAAATGATGAGTTTCCCGCCCGTTTTCAAAATTCGCTGTAATTCTATCAAACCGTCCTGCCAATTTGAAAAGTTTCGCAAACCGAAGGCGATTGTAACCGCGTCAAAAGTTTCGTCGGCGAAAGAAAGGTTCATTCCGTCGGCTTCGAGATACGGAATTGTCAGATTTTCGGGCGCGTTTTTTTCTTTAGCAATCTCCAGCATCGGACGGCAAAAATCCGTGCCGATAACTTTCGCCTTTGCCGCTTTTTGCATTTCCAAAGCCAAATCGCCCGTGCCGCAGGCGACATCTAAAACGAGTGCATTTTTATCATTTAAAATATTTTCGAGTTTTTTCGTGACTAATTTGCGCCAGCGTTTATCAATATTTCCCGACAAAAAATGGTTGAGAAAATCGTATTTCGGCGAGATACGCGAAAACATTTCGCGCACGTCTTCGGCGTGTTGCAGTTCGTCGGCTGTTCTTTCGTTTGACATTTAATTTCAAGTAAAATTACTGTTTTAATTCACCGGATTTTTTACGATGACATTGACAAAAGGCTGTTTTTGCAAATTTTCGGAAACTCTTTGCACGTCTGCCAATGTTACGTTATTTGCCTTTTTTATTTCGTCTTTCACCGATCCGAGCTTATAAGTGTCAACATCTAACCACAAATCAGCTAAGTCATTAATAGAAAGCGTTTTTTGATTTAAATCCGCAATAATTTTGTTTTTTGCCAAATCAAAATCATTTTGTGAAATCGGCGGATAAATCGTTTTTCCGTCTTTTTGCAGCAAAAGCGCACACGGATTTCTTGTCATTAAAGGTAATTCATTTGATGAAAGAATACTGCGAATAATATAAGTTCCGCGCAAAAGATGCGGCTCGAACGATGATTTGCCGAGTTTTGATTCATCGTTATAACAAAATTGATTGCGCCAAATTTCGGTCAAAATTTTGGCGGCATAAAAATCCTTGTCGTTACGCGCCACAGTCATTATCGCATAACGCCGCAAATCATTTTCGACGTTCGGCATTTCAATTGAAAACTCTTTAGAATCCGGCGTTTCGGGCTGTGCAAAAGTCGCCGGAACTTTTTTGTCGGATTTTTCCCACGCGCCGAAATAGCGGCGAGCGGCACGATTGACCAAATCCGGTTTGATATTTCCGATGACGGCAAGCGTCGCATTATCGGAAGTTAAAAATTTCTGTCGGGCGAAAATCAAATCGGCGTAATCAATTTTTTGCAAAGATTCGCTCGTTCCTATGGTTGCTCTGCCGTATGGAAAATCGCCGTATAATCTTTTGGCGGCGGCGAGATCGGCGACGAATGACGGATTTTTTTCCTGTTCTTTGACTTTTTCGAGCCGCGCCGAAATAACTTTAGCGGTAGTTTCTTTGTCAATTTGCAGCTTGGAAACAGCATTGGCGATAGTTTCAAGCATCGTCAGAAATTTGTCGGAATTCGATGCCGCCGTAATTTGAATATAATCGTAAGTGCTTTCAACTTCGAGACTTCCGCCCAAATCTTCGCTAAAAAAATCTTTCGCCGCTTCACTGGGAAATAAAATATCTCCCAAAAGTGCCATTGTGCCTTCTTTGTTCTGCGGATCAAACGCCGAACCGCTGTGAATTCGCAGTTTTAACGTAACTTTGTCGGCATTCGGCTCGCTAAACGTCAGCACTTTTAATCCGTTGAGCAGTTTTTCCTGTCGCGGCTCAGATAATTTATTAGTTTGCGCCAAAGAAAAACCGCTGCTCAGGAACAAAATCAGTGTCAGTATCGTAAAATTTTTGAAACAGTTTTTTAAGTTCATTATATTTGGATCGTAAATCGTTTTTTGGTCGTAATTCACAGACAATGAATTATTAGTTGCATATTTGTTATTTTTCGTTGGCATTTGGAAACACTCGTTGTTCTAACAATTATACGATTTACAATTTGCGAAAAGAAAATTTTAGATGTCCACAGGCATCGCGTCAAACGGTTAAAGCATCTATGAAAATGTTGTATCCTGTAAAATGTTAAGTTGAAAAATTCCCGAAAAAACTTAACATATAAAAATAACGAGTTTATAATGGTGAAACAGTTTGAAGTTTGTGAAAACAAGTATAAAAAGTTTGAGAGGTCAGAAAGATGGGAAAAATAGTTAAGTATTGTGCGGCGTGTGAAGAAAGTTTTGCCGAAAAATTTGCATTTTGCCCGAATTGCGGCAGTGCGATGGAAGCGTTCGAGATGAATCCGCTTAGAGATACCGTTGAGGCGGAAGAAATTAAGCCAATCGCGGCGGATAACGATAATATGATCGTCCACGCGCATTTGCCCGAAATATCTGAAACATCTCCAATCGTCGAACCGGCAATAGTTGCCGATACGATGGCTTTTTCAACCGCCGGTGAAACGCAAACATTTGCAGATGCTTCTAATTTTGAACAAACTGATGTCGAACCTGAGATTTTTGACGATCCGAAGGCGGAAGTTTTTGAAGATTCAACGGTGGAAGCCGTAGCGGACGAACCCGAAACTTTTGCGGCGGCGGCAACGGTTGGCGCGAACGGAAACGGTAATCAATATCAGACGGAAAATTATCAATATCAACCGTCGGCATATAAAAAAATTCCAGCCGACGACGGTTATCACATTACCGTAATTCAGGAAAAAAATGTCAAACAGCGCAACGGACTTTTACTTGGGGCGTTGATTTTGATGCTGACTCTGACCGCAGGCGGAATGATTTATTCGATTTTCAATCATCCGCTTCTGATTGGTGCAATCGGTGATGATCAATTGTTGACTCTCGTGCCGATAGTTGACGAAGTTCCGATGGAAGTCGAACAAGAGCCGAAGCCGAAAGCCGATAAAACCAGCGGCGGCGGCGGCGGCGGCGGACGTGAAGAACAAACGCCGACTTCAAAAGGCAGACTTGCCACGCAAACGCCTGATCCGCCTTTGATTACACCGACTAAAACGATTCCGCAAAAAGATTTCGATTTGAAAATGATTGCCACAACGCAGGGCAATAAAACGATTAAACCGACGGACGAACCGTACGGCGATCCAAATTCCAAATATACGCTCAGTTCGGACGGCAGAGGAAAAGGCAGCGGACAAGGTTCGGGTGAAGGTAGCGGACAAGGAAGCGGACGTGGAACCGGACAAGGTTCGGGCTTAGGTTCGGGCAGCGGAAGTGGAGTTGGAGACGGCATCGGTCCCGGCAGCGGCAGCGGAAATTCGGTTAAAGACGCGCCGCCCGCGCCGCCGGCTAAACCTGTCGGTGTAACCGAAAAAATCAAATTTATTTCCAAACCGAAAGCCAGTTACACGGATCAGGCGCGAACTAATCAAATTCAGGGAACGGTTCGTCTGCGCGTTACATTTTCGGCTTCGGGACAAGTTGGAAGTATCGCGCCGGTTTCCGGTCTGCCCTACGGTTTGACCGAACAAGCGATTGCCGCCGCGCGACAAATTCGCTTTGAACCGGCGAAAAGAAACGGTGTGCCGATTCCGACTACCGCGGTTGTCGAATATAATTTTAATATTTACTAAAATTTGAAAGTCTTAATTTGAAGAAATCAAATAACGACTATTAAAAAATAAAGGCGAAAGGCGAAAGTAAAAATTGTTTTACTTTCGCCTTTCGCCTTGATCCTTTCGCCTTTAAAGTTGCGTTCCGGCTAATTTTTCAAACCGAAAAACTTTTTGATTGAATTAAAAACACCGACTTCGTTTATTTGTTTCGTGGTTTTAAGTTCGTCCATCTGTTCGAGCAAAAGCGCGCGTCGTTCTTCGATTAATCTGCTAAAACTTTCAACGAGTTCAGGATTGCTTTCCAAAATCGGCTTTAAACATAAATGGTTTATCTCCAAAACTTCGGTTTCTTCCTCCGCGATGACGGTTGCCGTGCGCGGCTCACCGGTGAAAAGTCCCATTTCGCCGAAAAATTCGCCTTCGTGCAGAGTTTTTATTTTTTTCGGTTTGCCGTCTTCTCTGATTTGGATAAAAACCGAACCGCGATGAATGACAAACATCGAATTTCCTTTCTGACCTTTCCGAACAATTTTTTCATCGGGCGCAAAAACTCTGACTGCGCTGGCGTTAGCAAGTAAATTTACTTCTTCGTCGTCAAGCGGCGAGAAGATCGAAATATTATTTAATCTTTCAAAAATTGCGTTGTCGGTTTCGACAAAAACATCTTCCTGCGATTTGTTTTCAACGTGAATCGTCCGCGTCGGGTAAGCGAAATGGATATTTTCGCGCTGAAATACATACCATATTCTCTGCCGAATAAGCGCGTCGGTTTCGTTATGTTTCGCATAATTTTCAGTCCAGTATTTAACTTCCCAATCAATGCCGTTATCGCCGAGATTGCGGACGCGGACAATCGGACGAATTTTTTGCGAAACATTTTCGACCTGCCTTACAGCTTCGCGCACGGCTTGAATAGTGTTTGTCGGAGAATTGGCATAAAGCGTGTTGAAAAATACGAGCCGCGCATTCAGATTTTCACGCGGCGCAACTTCAATTGATTCTTTGCCGAGAACGCTGTTGCTGATAATAAGAAGTTTGTTCTGAAAAGTACGGATTTTCACGCCGCGCCACGAAATATCTTCGACCACGCCGATGCCTTTATTCTGAATCGAAATCACGTCGCCGACTTGAAACGGCTGATCCGCCTGCATCGCCAAACCCGCAAAAAGATTGCCGAGCGTGTCTTGCAAAGCCAAACCGAGAACGATGGCGATAATCGTCGAACCCGTAAAAATCGGCGCGAGTTTTTGATAAGCCGTCGAATACTGCGTTTGCAGAAGAACAAAAAAAGCGACGATAAAAATTATAATCGAGAGGACGTTTCGCAGAAGATTCGACACTTCGTATTGGCTCGAACTCAAAACGGTTGAAAAAATAAAGACGTTTAAAAACCGAACAAAAGCGACAACCAAAACCATCCAGAGCAGAATTTTGACAATTGAAATTAGATTGTCAAACAAAATAACGGCGGTTTCGCCCATTTGTTTATCGGTTGAACTGAAAATATTTTCGACATACTGTCTGAGAGTCAGTTCGACAAATTTGAGCAAAATAATTGTCAGAATAATCGTTACGGTGAGAACGATTAACGCGAGAAATTTTTTTTGCAAACCTGAAACATTCATATCGAATTTAGAAAATATCAACAATCGTCGTTGCAATCAATAAAAGCGAGAGTATGGAAATGACGATTGTAATAAACCACGCCAGCAGATTATAAAAAAAGCTGTTTTTATAATCGCCCATTATTTCACGATTGCTCGACAGAAGCACAATTGCCACGAGAATCACGGGCAGCAGAAGTCCATTGATTGATTGGGTGAAAACCAACAATCTGATTTGCGGAATGCCCGGAATCAGCGCGACGATTGCGCCGATCAAAATCAAAGCCGTAAAAATGCCGAGAAAAATCGGTGCTTCCCGAAACGAATGCGACAAACCCTTTTCAAAACCTAACGCTTCGCTCAACGAATAAGCCGTCGCCAGCGGCAAAACCGCCATCGCCAGCATTGACGCTCCCAAAAGTCCGAGCGCGAAAAGATATTTCGCATACTGCCCGACAACCGGCACGAGAGCTTGCGCGGCATCGGCGGCGTTTTCGAGTTTGATGCCTTGCGCGTGAAGCGTCGCGGCGGTTGAAACGACGATAAAAAACGCAATCAAGTTAGCGAAAATGACACCGATTATCGCGTCAGCGCGGGCGATTGGATAATCTTCCTTGTCCATTCCTTTTTCGACGACGGAAGATTGGACAAAAACCTGCATAAACGGCGTAATCGTCGTGCCGATCAACGCCATAATCGTAAAAAGATAACCCGTTTCAAACGTAAAATTCGGTGAAACAAATTCCTTTCCGACTTGTTCCCAATCCGGTTTGGCGAGAAATGCCGAAACGATGTATGTCAAAAACAGCAGTGACATCAGCAAAAACACCTGCTCGACGCGCTTCGGTGTGCCTTTGACAATCAGCCACCAAACGATAATTGCCGTAATCGGAATTGTGATGTAACGCGAAATGCCGAAAAGTTCGGAAGCCTGCGCGATGCCAACGAATTCGGCGATAATAATTCCCGTGTTTGCAATAAGCAGCGCGAGCATTACGAGTGCCGTCCAGCGCACGCCGAACTGTTCTCGGATCAAGTCAGCCAAACCTTGTCCGGTAACAACGCCCATTCGTACGCACATTTCCTGCGCGACGATAAAACAGATTGTCATCGGAATAAACGCCCACAAAAGCGTGTAGCCGTAATCCGCGCCGGCGGAAGAATAAGTGGCGATTCCGCTCGCTTCGTTGCCCGCGCTGGCGGCGATAATTCCGGGACCTAAAAGGGCAAGATAAGTAAAATATTTATTTTCGGAAACACTTCGACGGATACGCGCGGGAAAGCGCGTCAGGTTTTTCACATATTTTTGCGGGGAAAACCTTTTTAAATCCATTATAACTACTGCCGTCGTCGTTCATTTCTTAGTCGTAAATCGTGGATCGTAAATCGTAAATCGAGAAATTATTCGAGAATAATCTTTCAATTTTCAAAATTTGAATATTAACGCGGATTGACCTAAACATTAAACCACGAAAAGAGATAACTTCGCAAAACTGCGTTTGTTGCAATTTTAGACGCTCTCTCTTAAACTTAAAGTATTGATTTACACGCAATTTAACATTTCTGATAACAATTCGAGGAAACAAAATAATCTATGACGCATAATCTTTTTAATACCAAACAAACATTCAAAACAGGCGCGGGCGCGGACGGCACATTTTATTCGCTGCCGCAGTTGGAAAAGGAGGGAATCGCCACGATTTCCTGCCTGCCGATTTCGATTCGCATCGTGCTTGAATCGGTTTTGCGGAACTTTGACGACGGGAAAAAAATCAGCGAAGAAGATGTCAAACATCTAGCAAATTGGAGTGCGAACGCCGACCGCAACGAAGAAGTTCCATTCACCGTCGCCCGCGTTTTATTGCAAGATTTTACGGGCGTTCCGCTGCTCGTTGACCTTGCCGCGATGCGTTCGGCGGTTGAAAGATTGGGCAAAGATGTCGGCGTGATCGAACCGCTTGTTCCCGTGGATTTGGTGATTGACCATTCCGTGCAGGTAGATTTTGCAGGTTCTGAATTTGCATATCAAAAGAATATGGAAATGGAATTCAAACGCAATGAACAGCGTTACCGTTTCTTAAAATGGGGAACGCAGGCGTTTAACGGTTTCCGCGTCGTGCCGCCGGGAATCGGCATTGTGCATCAGGTTAATCTCGAATATCTGGCGAAAGGCGTGTTTGAAAAAGACGGCGTTTATTATCCCGACACGCTCGTCGGCACGGATTCGCATACGACGATGATCAATGGTTTGGGAATTGTCGGTTGGGGTGTTGGCGGCATCGAAGCCGAAGCCGGAATGCTCGGACAACCCGTTTATATTTTAACGCCGGACGTGATCGGCGTTCACCTGTCGGGCGAGTTGCCGCAGGGCGCGACGGCGACGGATTTGGTTTTGCGCGTTACCGAAATTTTGCGTGAAGCAAAGGTCGTCGGCAAATTCGTCGAATTTCACGGCGAAGGAGCGCAAAAACTTCACGCCACAGACCGCGCGACGATTGCGAATATGGCTCCCGAATACGGCGCGACGATGGGGTTTTTTCCGGTGGACGAAAAAACGCTCGATTATTTCAAAGCGACGGGCAGAAACGCGGAAGACATCGAAACCATCCGCAATTATTACACGGCGCAGGGAATGTTCGGCATTCCGAAAAAAGGCGAAGTTGATTACACAAACGTCATCGAGTTAGATTTGGCGACCATTACGCCCGCCGTTGCCGGTCCGAAACGTCCGCAGGACAGAATCGAACTGCCTGACTTAAAAGATAAATTCGGCGAATTGTTCATCGCGCCCGTTTCCGAAAGCGGTTATGGCAAAGCTGCCGAAGATTTGGAAAAGGAATTTATGGTAACGATGGGCGCAAACCTCGCCGGAGTTGCGGTTGGCGGCGGCGCACAATCGCCCGCCAGCGTTCCCGTTCCGATTAAAAACAACGTCAGCCCGGAAAACACTAACACTTGGTCTGAAACCGAAATGATGAACAATCGTCCGACACCCGACCGCGTGGAAGACCCTTCGGAAAACGTCGAACAAAGCACGACATCAATCGGACACGGCGACATCTTAATCGCGGCAATCACTTCCTGCACGAACACATCAAATCCCGCCGTGATGCTCGCCGCCGGAATCTTGGCGAAAAAAGCCGTCGAAAAAGGTTTGCAAGTTCCCGATTATGTCAAAACATCGCTCGCCCCTGGCTCAAGAGTCGTTACAGAGTATCTGGAAAAAACGAATTTACAGCCGTATTTAGACAAACTTGGCTTTGAACTCGTCGGTTACGGCTGCACGACCTGCATCGGAAATTCCGGTCCGCTTGACCACGCGCTTGAAGAATCGGTCGTCGAAAATGATTTGATCGTCGCGTCCGTTTTGTCGGGAAATCGTAATTTTGAAGCGCGTGTTCATCAAAACGTCAAAGCAAATTTCCTGATGTCGCCGCCGCTCGTCGTCGCCTACGCGCTGGCGGGAAGCGTCACCAAAAATCTGACGGAAGAGCCGCTTGGACAGGACACAGACGGCAACGACGTTTATTTGAAAGACATCTGGGCTTCGCTCGATGAAGTCAAAGAACATCTGCAAGCCGCGTTTGAACCGGAAACTTACAAAAAACTTTATGGCGATTTTGCCGGAAAAAATCCATTGTGGAACGATATTCCAACCGTTACCGGAAAGGTTTACGAATGGGATGAAGACTCGACATATATTCAAGACCCGCCGTATTTTGAAGGTTTTTCGATGGAAACAGGCGAATTCTGCGACATTCATGGCGCGAGAGCATTGGCGGTTTTCGGCGATTCGGTAACGACCGATCACATTTCGCCCGCCGGAGCGATCAAACCGAGTTCGCCCGCCGGACTTTATTTGCAGGAAAACGGCGTTGAACCGATGAACTTCAACTCCTACGGTTCGCGGCGCGGCAACGACCGCGTGATGCTGCGCGGCACATTTGCCAACGTCCGCATTAAAAATCTGATGGTTTCGCCGAAAGAAGGCGGTTTTACGACGTTTCAACCCGACGGCGAAGCGATGACGATTTACGACGCGGCGATGAAATATAAAGAGCAGAACACGCCGCTGATGATTTTCGCCGGACAGGAATACGGCACGGGCAGTTCGCGCGATTGGGCGGCGAAAGGCACGCTTTTAATGGGCGTTAAAGCCGTCGTTGCCGAATCGTATGAACGAATTCACCGCTCGAATTTAATCGGAATGGGCGTTTTGCCTTTGCAATTTAAAGAAGGCGAATCGGCGCGAAGCTACAACCTCGACGGCACAGAAACTTTTGATTTAACCGGACTCGAAACGAGTGAAATCAAACCGCGTCAAAATGTTACTTTAAAGATTCACCGTGCCGACGGCAGCGAAGACGAAGCGACGCTGACTTTGCGAATTGACACGCCGATTGAAGTCGAATATTACCGACACGGCGGAATTTTGCCGTATGTTCTGCGTGAATTATTGAGTCAACAGTAAATTATTCATTCGAGCGCAGAATCAATTTTCGTTCGCCAACGGAGCAAAGTGAGCGTTGACGCTTCACTTTGCTGAAACAAAACTTCAATGTAAAGGCTGGTTTCGCGTCTGTGCTGAAGCTAATTTGCGTAACGCGCTCTAACTAAAAACTTTATTGATAAATATTTAAAAACACTTAAATTACAAGAACAATAAAATTCCAATAGTTTGGCTAAACACTTATGTTTTCAATTCCGAAATATGTCTGAAGTCTTAAACAACCAACGCAAAATAAAGATCAGCAATAAACTATTTCAAATATTTGCGGAAAATGCTTCGAATAAAATCAGCGAAACCGAAAACAGAAATTTTACCGTCGCATTTGTGACGGATAAAAAGATGCGCGAACTCAATAAAACTTTTCGCGGCAAAGATTCGACGACCGATGTTTTGTCTTTTCTTTTTGAAACTGACGAGTTTGATGCGGAAAACAATAATCTCGGCGACATTGCGATTTCGCTTGAACAAGCCGAAAGGCAGGCGGTCGAAAATAATCTCGCTTTTGAAACGGAAATCAAACAGCTTATTCTGCACGGCATTTTGCATTTGTGCGGCTACGATCACGAAACAGACGGCGGCGAAATGAACGAACGGGAACTCGAATTGCGTAGAAAACTTGGAATTTAATTTCGTAATTTATGGCGGCAAAATTTGATTATTCGCTCGATTATAAAAATTTGGATTTGAGAAAACAGCCGGAACTTTATCGCATCGGAAAAGGCGAACAGGGAGTTTTATTGGTTGAACCATATAAAAGCGAGATTCTGCCGCATTGGAGATTTAAAACGCCGGAAATCGCCGAAGAATCAAGCCAAAAAATTTACGAACTTTTTCTCGAATACAAAAAGCAAAAAGATTTTGTCGGAATGGATATGGCGCGAAAGTTTTTGCAGATGGGAATTACGCGGGCGCGGCGTTATGCCAATCACAAATCCGGGCGCAAATACAAAAAAGGCACGAAGGAAATTTTGCCGATTGAAGAAGATCAGGTCAAAGCCGAATCCGCGAAAATTTTTAGCGAGAAATATTATCTTGCCAAAAATGATGAAGTTTATCAAAAGATGATGAAAGAACATAAAGAAAAATATGAAGAATAATCAAATTTATGGCAATTGAAATCGAGAAAAAATTTACATTATCAAACGATCAGCGCGAACAGATTTTGGCGAGTTTAAAAGAATTCGGCGCGGAATTTGTCAGGGAAGATTTTGAAGAAAACATACTTTATCAGGGCAGTATTTTGATGGAAAAAGGCGCGGTTTTGCGCGTTCGTAAAATTGATGATAAAACGATTTTGACTTACAAAGAACCCGTTCCGAATTCGCTGGCGCACAAACAGAGAATCGAATACGAAACGGAAGTTGAAAACGCCGATGAACTTGAAAAAATTATTGAAAGTCTTGGTTTTACCAAAGCATTAGTTTATGAAAAACGCCGAAAAATCTGGCATTTTAGAAGTGTGGAAATTGTTTTAGACGAATTGCCGTTCGGGATTTATATGGAAATCGAAGGTTCGATAACGGCGATTGCCGAAGCGGAAATGTTTCTCGACGGCGAAAATCTGGAAGAAGAAAACCAAACTTATCCGCGTTTAACGGAAAGGTTTGGCGTGCGAAAAGAAAACTTGATTGAAGCAAGATTTACAAAAAATTCTTGATTTTATGCAAGTGTTTGGGTTATGCTCGTTCTATAAGAAACTTTTAAGGGAGAAAAACAGCAATGAACAAACATATCGTCGGATTTATACTTTTTAATTTAATTGTCGGAACAAGCATAATTATCGCAGCTTTCTTTTATCAAATACCGAAATATGAAAGTGTAGTTGTTTCGCCGGTAACGTCTGAAACTTACACGCGAAGCTGTTGGAAAAGTAATAAAAGATACACCAACAACGGAACTTCAGTAAAAGTTACACAGGCAATTTATAGCAACAAAACAGAAGAATTGAAAACGGAGTTGTTTGTTCAATCAGGTGAACAATCACTTGATAACATTAAAATAGCTCTGCATTTTTTTGTGAAAGACGGTGATTCTACGCGCTATTTGGCAACTGAAGATTTAACAAATAATAAAGGTGATATGAAAGGCATTTATGATATGTCTGAAAGAAGAATTACAAAAGCTACTTTTCTTTTAACTTCCGATTATCAATGGCTTGGCGATCTTAAATCAAGCGAAAATTTATATGTCATGCCCGAAGTTATAGATGCAGGAATGAATAGAGATTACACACCTGTTTTTTATGAAGCAAATGCCACGCCTGTAACGCTTGCCCGGTAAATATCTTTGCAAGTAAAAATAACTTTAAAAGCTGCTCGTCGAGCGGCTTTTTTATTTGCAAGTTATTTTTTTCAAGGCGTTCTACTCATCATACAGGAGTTGGTTATAGATTTTAAGTTTGGAATTATTTGGAGGAGTTATGAAAAATTTAACTGTAAATTATCGTTTGATCGGATTTTGTTTGATGACGGCTTTGCTAATTTCAGCTTGCTCGACTTTCGAAAAAAATACATCAGTCAATAAACAAGTTGTCGAGCAAAGTCCGAGTTATTCGATGAATTCAAATATGGCATCTGCCACGCCGGAGGAGATGAAAAGTGACGGATATTATGATGAAGATTCAACTGCCGGGGAAAAATACGCCGAGATTACAGAAAATCCGTTTCTCGAAACTTCGCGTGCGCCGCTTTCGACGTTTTCGATTGACGTTGACACGGCTTCTTACGCCAATATTCGCCGTTATTTGAACGACGGAATGATGCCGCCGAAAGATGCCGTTCGCATCGAAGAACTCGTCAATTATTTTGAATACGATTATCCGCAGCCGATTGGAAATGTGCCATTTTCGGTGACGACTGAATCGGCAACCGCGCCTTGGAACGCGAAACACAAAATAGTTTCCATCGGTTTGCAGGGCAAAAAAGTTTCGCTCGATAATGTTCCGCCGTCGAATCTGGTTTTTCTGCTCGACGTTTCAGGTTCGATGAACGACGCGCGAAAACTTCCGCTTTTGAAGGACGCTTTGCGGATTTTGGTTAATCAGTTGACGGCGAAAGATCGCGTGGCAATTGTCGTTTATGCAGGTTCAAGCGGTTTGGTTTTGCCTTCGACAAATAATCGCAATGATATTTTGAGTGCGCTGAATAATTTGAACGCGGGCGGTTCGACGAACGGCGGCGAAGGAATTCAGCTTGCTTACAATGTCGCACAGCAAAATTTTATTAGAAACGGCAATAATCGCGTGATTTTGGCAACGGACGGAGATTTTAACGTCGGTCTTTCAGGAGACGACGAACTTGTTCGCCTGATCGAACAAAAACGTCAAAGCGGAATTTCGCTGTCGGTTTTAGGATTCGGAACGGGCAACACGAACGATTCGATGATGGAAAAACTCGCCGACAAAGGCGATGGCAATTATGCGTATATTGATTCGCAGGCGGAAGCCTTGAAATCTCTCGGTTCACAGGTTGCGGGAACGCTTTTTACAATTGCCAAAGATGTCAAAATTCAAGTCGAATTTAATCCGGCGAAAGTTGCAGGTTATCGCTTAATCGGTTACGAAAATCGCTTGCTCGCCAACAAAGATTTCAACGATGACAAAAAAGACGCGGGCGAAATCGGCGCGGGACATTCGGTTACTGCATTATATGAAATCGTTCCCGCCGGACAAGCGGTTGAAAATGACGGAATCGAATTAAAATACGGACGAGTTCAGCCGTCGGAATCAAATTTCAGCGATGAACTTTTAACCGTCAAACTGCGTTACAAAGAACCGAATGAAACGGAAAGGAAACTTTTGACGCAAGGTTTATTGGACAAAGGAAACTCAATTGAAAACGCTTCGGACAATCTGAGATTTGCTTCGTCAGTCGCGGAATTCGGAATGATTCTCAGAGATTCGCGTTATAAAGAAAATGCCAATTTCGGAAATGTTTCAAATTTAGCTGAAAGTTCTTTGGGAAGCGATTTGAAAAACTATCGCAGCGATTTTTTAACCCTCGTCGGCAAAGCGCGGCGGCTGAAGTAGTTCAAAGTTCAAGGTTCAAAGTTCAAAGTCAGTTTGTCTTAAAAACTTGAACTTTGAACCTTGAACCTTGAACTTTCATTATTTCCTCACAAT
This sequence comes from Pyrinomonadales bacterium, assembly GCA_038232235.1. Classification (GTDB taxonomy): domain Bacteria; phylum Acidobacteriota; class Blastocatellia; order Pyrinomonadales; family Pyrinomonadaceae. Next base: position 14,611 of record JBBSIE010000087.1, read on the forward strand.
TTCAAGAATGTCTTGAATAATCACATCCGGCTCAAAAGGTTTTGTGTGATATTTTTGAAAACCCGCGCTGTAAGCCTTATTTTTGTTGTCATTTGAAGCAAATGCGCTGAGCGCGAGCGCGGGAATTTCTCCGCCGTTTTCGGCTTCTAATTTTCGGATGCGTTCGATCAGAGCATAACCGTCTTCGTTGGGCATTGCCAAATCCGAAACTATGACATCGGGAAGATTGCCGTTTGATTCGCGCAATAGATTCATCGCTTTCTGCGCCGAATCCGTACTGTTGACAACCGCGCCGCTTTGTTCCAAAAGCAACTGCAAGACTTCGCGCGAGTCGGGATCGTCTTCAATTACTAAAATATTTATTCCTTTTAATTGTTTATCTTCGCTAAAGCCGTTTTTTGTAATTTCCGCTGCCGGTTGAGCTTTTGTTCCGCACAAAGGTAAAACAACTGTAAATGTCGAACCTTTGCCAACGCCCGCGCTTTCCGCTGTGATGTTTCCGCGGTGTTTTTCGACCAGAATTTTAACAATTGACAAACCGAGTCCTAAGCCGCTTCTGTCGAGCGATTTTCTTTCATCGTCTTGTCTGAATTGCCGGAAAATGTCGGGCAACACATTTGGATCAATTCCTTGACCATCGTCCTCAACAGTGATTTTGACAGAATTAGCATCGGATTGAGCGGCAATCTTTATATTGCCTCCTTCACGGGTGAATTTCATTGCGTTTGAAAGCAAATTTGTAAAAATTTGCTGCAAACGAATAGCGTCGCCGTAAACATGGATATTCTCCGAGTCAGGGGAAAATTCAAGATTTATATTTTTCGATTCGGCGGCAGGCTGCTGCGAATTATAAACTGTTTTGAGAACTTCATAAAGATTCGACGGACGCAGTTCGAGTTTCAGTTTGCCGGACGAAATCCGTGCCGAATCAATTAAATCGTCTATCAATTTAGCCTGTGAACGCGCACTTTTCTCAATGGTTTCAAGGGCGCTCAATCTGGTTTCGTCGTCAACTTCTTTCGTCAAAAGAATTTTTGACCATCCCAAAATTGCATTAAGCGGCGAGCGTAGTTCGTGTGAAACGACGGCGAGAAAAAAATCTTTGGCGCGATTGGCTTCTTCGGCTTCATCACGCGCCTTTTTCTCGCGGGCGTAAACTTTTGAGAGTTCTTCATTGGCGAGTTTCTTATCCGTAACTTTTCTAACGACTCCCATCATAATTTTGGGATTTCCTTCGTCGTCAAGATATGTATTTCCGCGTGCTTTAATCCAATGAATGTTGTTATCCGAATAAATAACCCGATATTCTACATTATATTCTCTGCCGTGAGTTTGCGATTCCGACAAAGCAGTTTCAACTTTTGAAAGGTCTTCGGGATGCACGATTTTTTTGAAGGATTCCAGAGTAATAACATCATTTGCGGAAAATTCAAATAGTTCGTTGCATTTTGGTGTCGAATATTTTACGTCTTTTGATAAATCCCAATACCACAATCCGACTTCCGCATTCTCCGCCGCATAAAGCAAATATTCACTGCGATCCTTGTAAAATTCGATCTCCTTTTCACGGGCGGTAACTTCCTGAGCGCAGAAAAAAATTTTTTCTACTTTTTCATTTTCAATAATCGGGTGCAGATATAATTCAATATTTATTATTTCATCGGCACTGACTCTGAAGTTGACCAACGCTTTTTCTTTACTCCCTTCCGCCGCTTCAGAAATTAATTTGTCAACCTGTTTTGAAATATGCTCCGACGATTGCCAATAAACCGTTTCAGAAAATTTTTGACCAATTAAGAGATCAGGTTCAGTGGCGGTTCGCTCAAAAACTTTGCCTTCGAGACTTTTAACGTAACCATTAGTTGAAAGTGTTCCAAAAAAAGCAAACACATTTTTGAAAATATCCAAAGTGTAATTGTCAGGTGCGAATTCCATTTTTACTCCATCTGCATTAGACATTTTGATTTTAATATTTAATTTTTGCTGTATGCGAAATTATAATTATACAGATTACATTTGGCAATTGAGTGCGTCTTTAACCGTTATATACTTTTCAAATGAAATTTGTTATTAATTGATGTTTAATGGCTTAATTGAAATTTTGTGTAAGTGCTGTTTTTAGAATTTAAATTATGAAAAACCTCGTTTCCAATCAAGATAGGAAACGAGGTTTTCGCGGCAAAAAAGTTAAATACTTAACCAGTGTTGCTACTGGTCAAAAAGTTTAATTTGTCAATCTTATACAACTTTTCTACCTGAAACCAGTCTAATTACTAAAACGACAAGCGCGATGACCAAAAGTATGTGAATAAGACCTCCGCCAAAGCCGCCGATGAAACCTAATAACCACAGAACTACCAAAATAATAATAATTGTTTCCAACATAATCTTTCTCTCCTTATTCTCCTTCAATTTTTGAAACTTATGCTTCTAGGCATTATAACTTTTAGCCAAATTCAATTTTTGTGCCAAACGCAGAAGTCCAAATAATTGAACAGTTTAAAATCATTACAAAATTCGTGATTTAACTGATTAGTTTTTTAGTATGAAAACGATACAAAAATCGAAACCGAACAAATTTTGGTTGTGAATAATTGCGAATAATAAGAAACACTAAATAACTCAGCAAATGCGTATTAGTTTGCTACACATTGGGGAATAATTGATTATTGAGAAACAAAACAAATCTAAGTAAACTGTTGTGATCAAACCGTTTAGTGATTTGGCACGAACTTTGCGGTGATTTCCTTTTGCAAAATGTTAAGGCTAAAATTAAGGATAAACCGGAACTGATCATTGCAATTGCCGGTATTTTCGGCTTGTTGATCGGGCTGCTGATTGGAAGAAAAAAATAGACAAATAAATTCACTGTCTATTACAAAAACTGGGGAACGTGAACAATAAGAGGTAAGTTAAAGGGGGCTTGCCTCTTTCTTTATGTCAAATATGTGGATAATTCATCTTCTTCTTATACTTCGTAATTTTTTGCTACAATAAAATATGAATTTTCTGTTTGTCGCTGAATAATAAAAATTATTCAGCGACTAGATATTTTTGTATTAAAAAAAGTTTTTATAAGTTTATAGTTTAGAGTCCGTTTAAATTTTTAAGAAGCCAGTTGTCTAAGCATCAAGCGAATCATCGCCAAATGGATCAACGCTCTGGAAACTTCTACTTTTTCTTCATAGTCTTTGACAAGGCGACGATTCCAGATTAACCAGCCGAAA
>JBBSIE010000088.1:0-17808 GCA_038232235.1 Pyrinomonadales bacterium
CGTTTTGGCAAGTTCAATCAGCAAAGGATTAGTTTTCGGCTCCTGACCGTCGTTGCCGCCGCCGGTAATAAAAAGAAATCCGGTCGCGTGTTCAACTTTGTCCGGTCGAACGACGACGAGCCAATGCTTCCACAAAGTGCGGTTTACTTCCTCAGGTTTGCGCCACGACTGCGAAGTCATTTCAATCAGATAAGTCGTAAAACCCTCGTCAGGCGTGGTCTTTTTTAATTCAAATTTATAATTCGGATCGGGAGCCTGAACATATTTATCGAGCGCGGTCGGATTGGCGAGTTTTTGGGAAAACGCGAACTGTTGCGTAAAACCGAAAATCAAACAGAACAAAGCCAATTGATAAATTCGCCGAATGTAAATGTTAATTTTTATTTCTCTCATCTATTTCTCCAATACTTTTTCTCTTTCACTGATTTGGCGCGGCAGCATCGAATTTATATTTCGGACTGTGCCGCTTCAAAATTCACCGCTAATTCCGGCTGACGATTGCCGCGCATAAATTTCCAGATTCCGAAAATCATTAGCAGACCGAAGATCAGATACATCACCGAAGTTGCGCTGATGCTCGCGCTCATTCCGTAGGATTCGCTCGCGTAAGCGATGGCAATCGGGGCAATCGCGCCGCCGAACCAGCCGAGGGAATTCATAAATCCGACGGCGGTCGCGCGGTTTTCCGGTCGCACGACATCGTGCAGAGAAGCCCATAAATTGGCATCGTAAAGTCCTTTGAAATAACCGAATCCAACGAGCGCGAGAATCAAAACGGGAACGGAAAGCGTCCAGCCGGTCAGAAAAATAAACGGCACGCCGAGCATCAAACCGGCGGCTTGTGTCATCATTCTGCCGCCGCGATACTTGCGAACTAATTTATCCGCTAGAAATCCGCCGGAAATCACGCCGAGAATCGAAGCGACTTGCAGATAAAAAGTCGCGTTCAAGCCAGCCATCGAAAGGCTCATTTGAAATTTGTTGTAGAGAAACGACGGCATCCACGTCAGAAAAATGCTGGCGACGAAATTCGCACCGATGAAAACGGAAATTAAAATCCAGACCATCGGTTTGCTGAAAACGTCTCTGATCGAACCGATGATATTTTTCTGCCGCAGATCAATGGCGACGTGCGCTCCGTCTTCCAGAACGTCAACCTCAGACTGCCCGCGTTCCGGCTCTTTCAAAAGGGCAATCAACGCCACGCCGAGCAAAATTCCGAGTCCGCCGAACACATAAAAACTCGAACGCCAGCCGTAATACTGCCCCATATAACCGGACAACGCTCCGCCCGCAATCGTTCCGGCATAGACGCTCGACTGGTGAAACGACATCGCTTTCGAGCGTGTGTCTTTGCCGTGATAATCACTTAAAAGCGACATCGAAGCCGGAAAATAAAACGCTTCGCCCAAGCCTTCGAGAGCGCGGAATAAAACGAGATGAACATAATCGGTCGAAAGAGCCGTCCCAACCGTCACCGCCGACCAAAAAATCAAACCCCCGATAATCAGAGTTTTGCGCTGAAACCGGTCGCCGACAAGTCCGGCAATCGCGCCGAAACTGGCGTAAACCCACATAAACGCCGAAGCGACCACGCCGAGTTGCACGTCACTTAAATTCATTTCGGTTTTCAAAAGCGGAAAAACGGAAAAAATCGCCTGTCGGTCGGCGTAGTTAAAAAAGCAAACGAACCATAAAAGCCCGACGACAAACCATTTGTAATTTTTTCCGAAAATCATAAGTTTACGTTTCCTCAAATATTCAAATTGCCGCCTGTCGCCGTCGCATCATCGCCCAATGCGGCGCGAATGTCTTGTAATTCCTTGTTCATACTGTCGAAGAAATTCAGAATGTCGGCGCGGTGAATAATCAAATTCATTCCCGCTTCTTGCGCCCAGACAATTTGCTGATCGAGTCCCGACCAAAAGTGCATTCCCGCCCCGATATTTTTTGCCCGCGCTTTGCGGAAAATAGTTCGCACCGCCGCTTCGAAATCGGGATGATGATATTGTTCGGGAATGCCCAGACTGCACGACAAATCGTGCGGACCGACCAGAATCGCATCAATGTCCGGGACTTCTAAAATATCGTCGAGCGCGTCGAGCGCAGGCTTGCTTTCAATGTTGATAATCAATAAATTTTCTTTGTTGTGTTCTTCGATATACGTCTTTGAATCACCCGGAAAATCTTCTTTCCCGTCAACGATATTTTGCAAAAGCTGTCCGCGCAGCGGGCGCATTTTAACCGCGCCGCGCATCACTCTCGCCTGTGCGACCGTTTCGACATACGGCACGACAATGCCGGACGCGCCGCCGTCCAGCAAATTGGTCGCCTGAAAATGATCGGGCGAAGTGACGCGCACGAGCGGCGCGACATTCATCGCGCGATATGCCTGACACATCCACGAAATCTGGTGGCGATCAAGCGGCAGATGTTCGGTGTCAATAAAAACGAAATCAAGACCGAGCCGTTTGATTTGCGGCACCCACAGCGGCGAGGGCGAAACGGTCAATGTTCCGTAAACCCGCCTGCCGTTTCGCAGCGCATTTTTTAATTCGATGGCATTCATATTCTCACTTTTGAAATGAATTTTGCTCAATTTTTAGTTGTTGCAAAAACTCAAAACTCGCCGCGACGATTAAATTTCGCTTTCGTATTTTCGTTGAAAAGTTTGAAGGATTCATCCAGACTTTCGAGCATTTTATCAACACTCATTCCGGCAGTTTTCTGCGCCGCTTCAATCATAGTTTGGCATTCGTTGGAATCCATAAAACGCGCCGCTTCCAATAGGTTTGCCTCATCTTCCGCCGGAACGACGAGAAAACCGTGTTTGTCGGCGTGAATCAGTTGACCGGGTTCGACGCGCCGCCCGAAAACTTCGACCGCTTCGCCCCAACTGACCGGACACGAATGCGCGTGACCGACGCACAACCTGCGCCCCAAAGCCTTGAATCCGGCGTATGCCATTTCGTCGAGATCACGAATTCCGCCGTCGGTAATCGTCCCCGCACAGCCTAGAGCGCGATGCACGTTTGCGTTGACTTCGCCCCAAAAAGCCCCGTAAATATTCGGCTTGTCCAAATCCTGCACGACGACAATCTTCGGTTCAGAAATACTCGCCACATACCGCCGGTATTCGCTCCACGCATTCACATTTTTTTTCGGATGCGCCGGATTTCCCGGCTCACAAATAACGGTAACGGCGCGTCCGACCATCGCTCCCATCTGCGGCATAAAATCAATAGTTTCTTCGAGATTAAATGCTTCTCTGCTCGCGTCGTGCTGAGTAATTTGTTCCCATCCGTTATAAATCGTCGGCGTATTCCAACGCCTTAATTCCAGAATTTCACTGTGCTGCAGCTTTTTAAGTTTGCTCATAAATACCGACTCATATCAAAACATTTCAAACTAAAAATCGCCGCACAAAAAAACTTCCAATCCGAGTTCCCGCATCGCCGCCGCTTTCGCATACAACCCGTTTTTCGCGCCCGCTTCATCAGGCGCATACACGACTTGAATATGATTCGATTTATGCTGCGCCATCATTTTGTCGCGGGTTACGCCCTGCAAAATGGCGTGCATAATAGGCCACTCTGAATTGGTCTTTTTCCAGCGATCATTTGTTTCCTCTTCCGGCAGAGCAACTGCTTTGCCAAGTCCCAGATCGCATTTCAATTTATTGTCTTCAATATAAACGCGGCTCCAGATAATTTCTCCCGGATGACTGATGCCCTTTAGAGTGCCGCCGCCCAAACGAAAAAACATCGGTGGCTGGCGTTCGCTCGATGCTCCGCGATAACCGTCGGTTATGTGTTCGGGCGGAATTGCTCCCGAAATCTCGAAAACCCAGACGTAATCGTCAATGCCGTCACCTTTGAAATGTCTGCCCCAACGCAGATCGTGCAGGGTGTTTTCCGGTTTGAATCCGAGTTTTCTCCACAACCGATAGGTCAAAAGCCCGTCGAGTCCGGCGCATTCGTCAACTTCGTTAAAATGAGGCAGAGCTTCACCGGCAAACAATTCTTCGCCCGTTTCTTCACGGAAAACCGGCGGGCGATCAACGTTGTTCAGCAAACCTTCCGCCAGATCGGAAGCCGGAACTAAATCTTTTAATCCTTGCTGATATTGAATGCCAATCGTGTCGCAGCCGAATTCATCCGCCAGACGCACGGCGGCAACATACATTTTGCACTGCGTTAAAACTTGCGCCTCGGTCAAATCCGTCGCCTCGTTCGTGCCGTATTTAAACGTCAGTCCTTTTTCATTCAACCACTCGCAAACGTCATTTGCCTCGTTATCTTTAACAGTCAGCATCTTGGCATAGAGCGTGCTTTGACTCAAACGTTCCTTAAAAATACCAATCAGGTGCAGCATTTCATCGGGAATAATGGCGTTATACATTCCCATACAGCCTTCGTCGAAAACTCCCATCAGAGCTTTTTTCTGCCTGAATTCACGCGCGAAGTTTTTTCCGAGTTTGACCATTTCATCCGGCGCGGCGGATTCGTCAAACATTTTGACGTGCGACGTATCGTGTATAATTTTTCCGGTTTCGAGCCAGCTTTTTAAGCCATTCATAAAAAAATCGTCGGTAAAATCTTCGCTCCAAAGTGAACTGTAACTTATGCCCGCTTTTGTTAATGAAGCGTTGAGATTGAGCAGTCCGACCAAACCGGGAAACTCGCCTTCCCAGTTGGCAACGGTTAAAATCGGTCCGCGATGCGTAAATAATCCGGGTAAAATTTGCTGACTGTACTGCCAGACGGCTTCGGCGACGATCAGCGGCGCATCCGGCGGAATGGCGCGAAAAACTTCCAGTCCGCGTTTCTGGCTGTCAATAAATCCGTGCTTTTTAACCGGATCGTAATCGTGCGCCCGTTTGACTTCCGCGCCGAGTTTTTCGACTGCCGCCGCCACTTTTGCTTCCATCCCAGCCTGCGCCGCTTCACACTTTTGATTGGCGGATAATCTCAAATCCCCGTTGGCAATCAAATAGATCGTTTGTTTCATGATGTTTTATTTCCTGACTTCAAAGTAAAAATTTATTCGGCATTGGTCGCCGTACGCTGACGAATCGCGCCGTTCATAACTCTCCGGTATTCAAGCTGATGCTCATACATCAATTGAAAAACTTCATATTTCGCCTGATGAAATGCTCCGGTCGAATGATCGGGTTCGACGACTTCGGCTTGCGGACTCATCGCTTCCATCGCGTCTGGAATCGAAGCGAATTTTCCGGCAGCGACCGCCGCCAGCATTGCCGCGCCGAGCAAAACCGTTTCGCAGTCTTTGGCGACGTAAATTTTGCAGTTCGTAACATCGGCGTGTTCCTGCAGCCAGAGCGGATTTTTCGTGCCGCCGCCGCAGGCGTGAATGCGATTAATTTCGTAGCCTTTGGCGTTCAAAGATTCGATAATATGGCGCGTTCCGTAGGCAATCGCCTGAATCGTCGCGTAGTACAAAACGGCGAGACTTTCAAACGTCGAATCAAGCGTCAAACCGCTAATCATTCCGCGTGAATGAACGTCGGCGCGTGGACTGCGATTCCCTAAAAAATCCGGCAGCAGATGAACGTTGCTGGTCGGCTCTTCAACGCCGCCGGATTTTAACTCCTCAACTTTCAAGTTGAGCAGATGATAAATTGTCGTGTTCTGCGCGGCAGCATCTTTTTTCAACTGCGCCGCGTGAGCGTGATTTTCGATCACGTGATCGGTCAGTGCGCCGGTCGCGCTCTGACCGCCTTCGGCGAGCCACATTCCCGGAATCATCGCCCCGAAATACGGTCCCCACACACCTTCGACAAATATCGCTTCGGGCGCAACCGCCATCTGACACGACGAAGTTCCGCCGATTAGCGCGAGCGTTTGTTCGATATTTTTTCTGCCCGATTTTTCTTCGGGCGAAAGCATCCCGAGCGAGCCGATGCCGCCGGCGTGTGCGTCAATAATTCCGACTCCAACCGCTGTTTTTTCAGTTAAACCGAGTTCGTCTGCTGCTTTTGCCGTTAAATTTCCGGCGCGTGTTCCCATCGGACGCACGACATCGCCGATGCGATTTTCTTCGAGTAAATCGCCGAGTCCGATTTCGTCAAAAAAACTTTTATCCCAACTGCCGAATTCGCCCTCGTGTCCGAGATACGTCCATTTGCAAACGACGGTGCAAAGGCTGCGAACGTCGGCGCGGCTCGCTTCATACACCAGATAATCCGCCAGATCGAGAAATTTCGCGGTCTGGCGGTATTTTTCCGGCAGGTTTTCTTTGAGCCATTTTAGTTTCGGCGGCTCTTGTTCGGGCGAAATTTTTCCGCCGACGTAATCGAGAACGCGATGCTTCGTGCGATTGATTTCTGCCGCCTGTTTTTCGGCGCGGTGATCCATCCAGACGATAACGTTTTGCGCGTCGTCGCCGGTTGTCGAAACGGAAATAGGCTGATCTTGTGCGTCGAGCGCGACCAGCGAACAGGTCGCATCGAAACTGATCCCGATGACCGTTCGCGGCTCGATGTTGCCGTTTTTCAAACATTCCCGAACGCTCCGGCAGACGGCTGACCAAATATCGGCGGTTGATTGTTCGACGTGATTCGGAAGGGGACGAAAAATTTTTATCTGGTGCGCGGCGGCGATGATCATTCGCCCGTTCAAATCAAATATTCCGGCGCGTGCGCTGCCCGTTCCGACATCAACGCCGATCACATATTCAGTTTTACCCGTCGTTCTTTCCGCGTCCATAATTCGATTTTTTACTTTGCCGCGTCGCCCGTCATCACCCATTCTTCGTTGAAATGCGCGTGTTTGATTGATTTGATTCGCTTGTATTTTCCGTCCGCGTTTTTCTCCGGCGGATTGGTGTTGACGAAATAACTGTATGAAGCGTGGAGCGAGCCGTCCCGCGCCTGAATGATTGACGGGTAATGAAATTCGCCCGTGTTTTCCGGCTCTGATTCGAGATGGCGTTTCCATTTCCACGTCTGCCCTTCATCATCGGAAATCGCCACTGCCAAACTGTGCCGACCGCTTTCGGTATCGTTGTAAATCAAAACAAAATGCCCGTTTTTGAGCGAAATTATTTCCGCGCCCGAACCCGGATTCGGCAAATCAGTGTCCACGACCGGACCCCACGTTTCGCCGCGATCTTTTGAAACACTCATTTGCAGACGATGCGGCGCAGGTCCGTTGTCGCGCATCAAGGTCAGTAAACTGCCATCGCGTCTTTTGACGATACTCGGCTGAATATTTCCCAGCCCGACGAGCGGCGTGCTGGTGTGCCAACTCTTGCCCCAATCGTCGGTAATCGCCATCAGCGAGAACGAAAAACCGTCGGAATAGAGCGGCACGATCAGACGCTGATTATCCAAAATGAACGGATGCGCCCGCGTCATCCAGCCGAGCCTTTTATAAAGTTTATCGGCGGCATTTTTCCGCATTTCGGCGACTCTTTCACGCGCTCGCGCCTGTTGTTCGAGCGGCATTTTTTCAATCAATCCCGTCCACGAATTGAGAACCGGATTGACCGTCGCTTCAAATTCCGCACCCGGCGTAATATGCAGCACGTCGTTAAATTCCCAAACCGGCGCACCATTTTTTTCGTAATCCGACGAAACTTTGTATTTCATCAAAGCCGTGTGCCATTCGTTGGCGAGAATCGTCGGATACAGCAGCCATAATCTCTTCTGCGGATCAATAAACATCGTCGCGTTGGTGTCCGGGTAACCGGGCGTATCAGCAAGCGTAAATCTCTCGCTCCATTTACGCTCGCCTTTTTTCAGCCGTGCGCCTTCGACTTTAACATCGTCGGCGGTTCGCTCGCCCGAGCCGTGAAACCAGCAGACCAACAAATCTCCATTTGGTGTTTCGACAATTGCGGAAGCGTGGTTGTGCCAGTTTTCAAGCGGAAAAATCAGCTCCGCTGTGTGAAATGGCTGCGCCGCATTTAACGAAAAAGTCAGCAGCATCAACCAAATGGCAGATGGTAAAATTAATCGAAACTTGTTAAAATTTTTCATCATTTTTTACTCATAGCGTTGAATGCGCGACTCGAAATTTTCTTTTTCGTTTTCATAGACGGATAAATGTTCGGGTTCAAATTCCGCACGCATTTTGGAAATCAAATTATCGAGGTTTTCATTTAACTGCTGCGCCTCGATTGCCGTTAGTGCCGGAGTTCCGGGCGCGACGCACGGGCTGTTGATTATTCCCAAATGAAACATTGCCTGCTTGATGCCGCCGATTAATTTGCTGCTGTAACCGTTTTCGCCCGGAAATCCGGTCAGCGACTCAAATTCGGCAAAGAGTTCTTTGAAGACGGAAACTTTTTTCGTGTCGTGTTTGACGACCGCCTGCCAAGCCTGCTGCCATTCGCACGGAAAAACATTTGCCGTCCCCGAAACGACCCCGGCGATGACGACTTCGGAATTTTCGAGTTCGGCTTCGCACTGAATTTCGTCAATCTCGAAAATCAATCCGGCGTTGCCCGCATACAGCGTAAAATCGTCGTCCGTGCCTCTGGCAAAATTTTTAACGTAATTGCGAAAGGCTGTTCTGTTTGCCGAAGCCTTCAGACAAGCGACAAAGGGCAACTTTTTTAGTTCGGCAACCAACTCGTCGGCTAAATTTTTCCCGGCATTCTGCGGCGCGACAATATCGGGATTGTCGTACAAGCCGACGATCAAAGATTCGTTCGAGTTAATTCGTTCGGCAATTTCGCCTTTGAAAAATTCGACGATTTCGGACGACGGCAAATCGGAAATCGCATAAGGCGCGATCACCGCCATCTCTGCTTTTAACTGCGCGGCGAGGTCTAAAAGTTCGAGCGTTTCCGCTTTGGTCGGCGCGGTGATTCCCGCCCACGCTTCGATTGGCACGGCTTCCTTCGGCAAAAGCGAATTAACGAGCCGCGTTTCTTCGATCCCGATTTCAAGCAGACGGCGGCACTGCTGAAAATTCAGACGATTATATTCGCCGGTCGTGCCGCAAATAAACAGGCTGTCCGCGCCGCGTCCCTGCTGAATAGTGTGCCGTATAATTCGTCTCTGATCCGATTCGATCAGATTTCCTGCGTCATCAAGCGCGGTGACAATCGGGATATTTAAACCTGCTCGCGGCATATTTTTAATAAGATTAAAGTTCAGTTTTTGCTGGAAACTACAAATAAAATGATGATTTCATAGCGAAACAATAAAGCTGTTAATCTCACTTTACTGTTTCGCTGTTGTGTCCCGTCCGCTCAAAACAATCGCCGCAAAATTAAAAAACGATGCGTACGGCAAATTGCAGAATGCGCGGGTCGCCCGCACTTCTGATGCGACCGAAAGTAGCTGACGTGACGGTCGAATCCGGCAGATTCAGATTGACATTGTTAAGCACATTAAAGGCTTCACCGCGAAGCTGAAGTTTAAAGTTTTCACGAATCGTAAAGTTTTTAATGAGACCGATGTTGAGCGATTTAAATCCCGGTCCGATCAGCGTGTTTCTGCCCGAATTACCGAATGTTCCGAGAGCATTAGTCGTGTAAGCAGCAGTGTTAAACCATTGCAAAATTCCTTCACCCCGGCTTCTGCCGCCTGATAATGAGCCGTCGCCGTTGATATCCGCGAGCTGTCCACCCGTTCCGCTTCTGGCATTATCAACGCCGCTCAAAACGCTGAACGGTGTGCCGCTTTGCAGCGTTAAAATACCCGTGAAATTCCAGCCGCCGAGCAGAGTTCTCGCCAATCCGTTGGAATATTTATTGGGAAATTCGTAAAGAAACGAAGCGGTAAAACGATGCCGATGGTCGAAATTTGACAAGCCTTCATCGAAATTTAAATCAAACGGATTGATTTGCGTAATGCCGGTTTCCTTGTTTTCGGAACTGTTGTCGGTACTTTTGGACAAAGTGTAGGAAGCCAAAATTGAAAACCCGCGGTAAAATCTTTTATCGAGCGTCAATTGCAGCGAATCGTATCTGGAAAATCCGTTTGATTCGACGCTGGCGATACTGCCGTAAAAAGGTGCTAACGGACGACGCGCATTAGTCGTCGAAGTTGTCGCTCCGGCAGTGTAAATTGCGGGGTTAGCTTCCCGGACAATAGCCAAACGCGAACCTTTTGAACCGGCGTAGGCAGCGCGAAAAACATACGTCGGAAAAATTTCGCGCTCAAAAGACACATTGTAAGCCTGAAGTTTGCCGTTTTGCAGATCAGGGTCGTAACTAAAAACCGAAATAGGAAATACAAAAGCCGCGTTCGGTCCCGGATTTATGTCTTGCGGAAACGGATTTATTCTTCCGGCATACGGCTCGGATAATGAATTGAGGCTGTTCCCGTTAAATGAAACCAAAGTGCCGAATGGTGCTTGATTCGCCGAACTGTTTGTCGAGATTAAATTCGGACGATCATAGAAAATTCCGTAGCCGCCGCGAATACTCGTTTTGCCGTCGCCCGTTAAATCGTAAGCAAATCCGACGCGCGGACCGAAATTTGAAAGCGAAGCATCATAGCCGCCTTCGGGCAAACCCGGATCGCCCGGATAAAGCAGTCCGACCGGCGCGTTGACATAAACAGTTGATTTTTGTCCGGCGCGATAACCGGCAAGACGGTTATTTTTATCTGTGTATGGAATAAACGGGTCCCAACGCAAACCTAAATTGAGCGTTAATTTTTTGGTGACGCGGTAATCATCCTGAATAAAAACTCCCGGAAAATGGGCAACCGTATTTTTATATTCGCCGACACCCTGTGTCAGCGTCGCAAATTTTCCGAGAAAGAAATCCGCCACCGCGTTTCCGGTAAAGCCCGCGCTGTTGTTGAAAGTGAATTGTCCGTTGGCGCGGAAATTATTCACGATGTCGTTGGTCGCGTAACTGTAATCGCCGCCGACGGAAATATAATGTTTGGCGGTGGTGATGCGCGTCGTGTTGGCAATCTGATATTCGCGCCGCGCAAAAGTGTTCGTGTCACCCGTGTTGATTCCGAAAAATCCGGCGACGGTCAACTGAATTTGCGGTGTCGAATCGTTGTAGTAATTAGCTCCCAACGAACGCAGACTCTGCGGATAGATATGCGTGTTGACGTTGTTGGTTTGATTGAAAGTAAAAACCGTATTGTTGACGACGCTCGGACTGAAGATATGCGTGTCATTCAAACCCAAAATCGTATTTTTCCAAACGCGCCCGAAAGATGACGCTAGGTAATTAGTTGGATCGAGAAAGGCAGGCTGCGCCGCTTTGGAAACCCAGTATCTGCCGAAAAGATTATTTTTATCGTTAAATCTATGATCCAGGCGGATCATATACTGGTCGTCGTCCAAAGCTACCGGAACAGTAAACCGCAAAAGTCCGCCGGGTTCGTTCGGCAGCGGAATAAATTTCAATAACTGTTGCGTGACCGGACTGAACAGACTCGGAGAAATCTGATTGCCGGCAAAACCAGTTCCCGTCGCCGGATTTCTCAGAGCAGTGCTAATCGAAGAAAAATCTCCCGCCCGCTGCGCCGCCGTCGGCACGACCGCCGTGCTGTCCGAAGGTTGCTGGCGGGTGCGCGTTCCCTGATAAGAGAAAAAGAAAAACGAACGGTCGCGCCCGCTGTCAAAAACAGGTCCGCCTTCGCCGAAATGCGGCAGCGGCAGCGGTCCGCCGATAGTGCCGCCAAACTGGTTGCGCTTTAACCCGTCACGCTTGCCCGGAGTAAAAAAATTGGTCGCATTGAGTGCGTCATTTCGCACGAATTCAAAAGCCGAGCCGTGAAAATTATTCGTTCCCGATTTTGTCACGGCATTGACGACCGCGCCGAGGTTGCGCCCGTATTCGGCACTGAAATTATTTGTCTGGACACTAAATTCCTGAAGAGCGTCAGGGTTCGGAGTCGGGTTGGATTGATTGCTGTAGGAGTCGTTATTCGAGCCGCCGTCGAGAACATAGTTGGTCGTGTTTCCGCGTCCGCCGTTTGACGAAACCGAAACTGCGCCCGGATAAGTCGCGCCGGATGTCAGGCTCGTGCGCGTATCCGGCTGGACACCGGCGACGAGCTGGATGAGAGCATTCGGGTCTCGACCGTTGAGCGGCAATTCATTGATGCGCCTTTCGTCAATCGTCGTTTTCAAAGTCGAATTCGTCGTGTTGACCTGCGAAACTTCCGCCGTTACGGTGACTTCTTCGGTAATTGCGCCGACGCTCAAAGTCGCGTCAAGTCTGGCTTCTTCATTGACGCGCACGGTGACATCGGTTAAATTGGTCTTTTTAAATCCGTTTGCTTCGACCGAGAGATTGTAATTTCCGACCGGAATCGCACGAAAAGTATAAGTTCCGTCTTCATTGCTGACGGTTTCGAGATTTGCGCTCGTCCCGGTGTTGGTGGCAACGACGCGGCTTCCGGCGACCGTCGCTCCGGCATCATCCTTCACCACTCCGGTAATAGTTCCGGTGGGAGAACCCTGAGCTAACAGCAGCATACTGCTTCCCAAGAATAAGATTACCATTGTCATCAATTTGTATAAATTCATTTTTTTTCTCCTTTAGACTTCTCTCTACTCTCCAAAAATCTATTTTTTTATCAGCCAGATTTCGGAAACCTGTCTGCCGCGTCCGTTACCGCCGCGCCCGGGTTCGATTTCCCACGTTAAAGTCAATTCTCCGTTCGCCGTCGCTGCTGCCGGAACGTCGAATTCGACGGGCGCAACCGGCGCGGGTTTGGTGATAAACGGATGAATCTCGTATTTGTCATCAGCCGTCAATTTAATTTTTAGCTGCGGAAGCGTTCCGGCATAGACGACCCTGACTTTGTATTGCGCCGTGGGATCAAGATTCGCGTAGCGCATCTGCAAAGGCGTATCGAAAGCCGTCTCCGCGCCGTCAAACCAAGATCTGCGCCATTCCGGTTTATAAGCAAATCCGTTAAACGCCGATTCCATCGCGCCGGGGTCTTTGGCAAAATCATTGACATTAATCAAATGCGGCTGGCGGCTGGCGTTGCCCAAATCGTCGTAATAGCCGCCGAGTCCCGGATTAGTCCAGTTGACAATTTCGTTGATGGCGTTCTGACGAGTTTTTTCATCAGGCATCTGTCTGATTTCGGCGAATTTCATTTTCAGCCACGTTCGATTATTCAACGGCGTGTCGAGCGTATCGAGATTCGCGCCGCGTCCGGGCTGTCCCTGATATTTTTCCGTACTCAACTGCATTCGGATGCTCTGATAAAGTGCTTCGCCCAATTCCAAAACTCGCCCCCGATAAGCCTTCGCCGCTTCGTCAGTCGCCGCGCGGTCGAGAATTTTTTCCGCTTCGTTGACCGCCGTCAGCGAACCAGTTCTTTTTGCGTCCCGCAGCTGCGCGTCGGCTCTTTGCTCGTCTGCGGTTTCCTGCAACAGACGGCTTTTGACAAAAGCATCATAATAAGCGCGATAAAGTCCCTGCTGAAAACGCCAGTTCAGCAAAATCTGCGGCGTGGCGTGGCGTTCCATCGCCTGAAAACGATTCAAAGTCATTTCGACATTAGCGTTTGAGGCGAGCGGACCGTTCCAATCGCGTTCGAGACTGAACAATGCTTCGGCGTAGTCATCAGCGTAATTATCGGCGATAAAATACCGCCCGTATTCTCTCAAAATATCCCGCAGATTCGCGTCCGGGTTCCAGCCGAGACTGCTCCAAACAATTTTATTAACATCGTCATTGCAGCCTTCCGAATAAGTTAAAAATCCGATGGTCAGCGGCTGAATCGCCTTAAAAATTTGCGATTCGCGAATTGGTCGCGGATTGATCGCTTCGCGGGCTTCGGTCAGCGGATACGCCAAATCCCATTCAGGAACGGAATATTGACTCGAAAAACTATGCGTGATGTCCGGGTAATGGCGAATCGGATACTGCTTCGGAATTCTTTTGCGGAGCGTCGAAATCGTATCGCGCACCTGCGGACCAAAAACGATGCCGTCTAACCATTTCGGCTGATCTTTGTTGACAATCGCATAAAATTCTTCCATCCATTCCTGATTAAATCCCTGCGGTGCAACCCACATCTGCGCTTTCGGATGATATTTGTGCAGAACGGCGGCTTCCTTTTCGAGCAGAGCCATCAGATATTTCGGCTGCGTGTGTCCGGGATCGCCGCCCGGAACGAACACGGCATCAATCCGGGGCAGCTTTTTAAAGATTTCGCCCCACTCGTTCAAAGCGGACTCGACCGTTTTCGGATCGGAATAATCTTTGTCCATCGCCGGATACCAAACCCAGCAGTCAAGCCCGTAATCGTCGGCAATTTTCGACATTCCGATCATCGTGTCAATTTGCGGCAATGGAAAATGCGGACTGTCCGCGTCATCATCCGAGCGCGGCGGAATAAGTTCGATGGCGTTCGTGCCGAAAACCGCCAGATCGCGGATGTATTGTTCCCACATCGGCAAAGTCCAGGCATCGTAAGAATTCGTTTTCGGACGATAACCGAGTTGATGACCGCGCAGCGCATATTTTGGCGCGGTATCAATATTCAAATCTGCCGGAAGCAAAATTTTATTTTTGCTCATCCTCAGCTCACGCAATAAATTACCGACTCCGAAAAGGACTCCGCGCGAATCATTTCCCACAACCAAAACTACCGGCGCACTTCCCTTTTTCACAATCCGAATGTGATATCCTTCCGCCGCCGCCAAAGCTTGATCAAATTTCATTTGCGGGGCAAATTCTCCGGCAAAAGATTTCAACGACGACATCGGAACCACGACAATCACAGGTGTCGCGTCATTTGGAATCGAAACGTTTCGACTCATTTTTATTTGGGTGCGTTTCTCGACTTCCTCAGCCAGCATCTGAACTGCATTATTTTCGGGATTGGATAAGTTCGCGGGCGCAGCAATTACGGCTCGGCTCAAGTCTATTTCCGGCGCAGTTCCCGTCTGCGCCGCCGCAGTCTGCGAACTCAACACGAAGATAAAAATGCTCAGCATCCAAATAAAAACGGTTTGTTGTGTAAACGAACTTTTTAATTTCATAATTTTGCTCTTAGTCATCTTCATCATAAAATCCAACTTTTACAATCAATTCCCCGGCAGAGGGAATTCCGAAGTTCGATTTTGACTACGCCTAGCCTTTAGTTACAATTGTGAAGGTCTTATTTGACCAAGCGACATCACTTGGTCTTCGGAGGAAATCTAAACGTTTAGATTTTATTTTAGATAACCAAAACTTTTAAGGAAAAGCAATATAAACGGCTTTTATGGCTTTAAAAGAATTAATTTTGAAATTTTGTCTGCTTTTGGAATCGAAATCTGAAACGTTTAAAAAACTTATTACAAGATTTATAAACTCATTTTGATATTTTGTCAACAGATTTTTTAAGTTTTTTTGCCGGATTTTCAATCATCGAAGTTTTTTCTTGAATTTTACGGCTGAAACGTTTAAATTTTCTTTTGGCGAATCAGGAAAACGAATTTATATTTCTGAGAAAAACAAAATTTTGTAAATTCGTTTAGTTTAACGATTCAGTTGAGAGGAATAAACTTGGCAGACTCACATAAAAAAAAGACTAAATCACCGACGATGCACGATGTGGCACGGTTAGCCGGAGTTTCGATTGCCACTGTCTCGTCCGTTATCAATGAAAAGAACGGCGTGAGTCCGAAACGGACAGCGAGCGTTAAAGATGCGATGTCGAAACTCGATTATCATCCCGATTTGGTCGCCCGCAGTCTCAAACTCGGTCACACGAAAGTTATCGGAATGATCGTTCCCGATGTGACCAATCAGTATTATCCCGAAGTAATGCGCGGCGTAGAAGACGAAGCCCGCGTTCACGGCTACCAGTTGATGCTGTGCAATTCAAATGAAAATCCGGATCAGGAACAGCATCTTCTGAGTATGCTGTTTTCGCAGAGAGTTGACGGGGTTTTGCTCGCATCTTCCGATTCGACCGCCGTTTATGACCGGCAGATCCGCCGCCGCTTCCCGATTGTTTTTATTGACCGTCTGCCGTCGGGCTGCACGGAAAGAGCGGTTATCACCAATAATGTGCAGGCGGCGTATGATGCGACCCGCCATTTGATTTCGCTCGGTCATAAACGCATTGCGATCATCGCCGGCAACATTCTGCTGTCAACCGGCTCAGACCGCGTTGCGGGTTATCGTCAGGCGATGCAGGAAGCGCATCTGCCGATTCGTGAGGAATATTTCCGGCACGGTGATTTCACGCTCGAAAGCGGCATCCAGTGCGGTCTCGAATTGATGAACTTGAAAAACCCGCCAACGGCTATTTTTTCCTGCAACAACAAAATGACGCTCGGACTGATGAGATCATTAACCGAATTAAATATTTCCTGCCCGAAAAAAGTCAGCGTAGTAAGTTTTGATGATTTCGAGTGGGCGGCAAATTTCACTCCGCAATTAACCACGGTTTCCCAGCAAACATACGAAATCGGTAAAAGTGCTATGCAAATGCTGCTGCGAATCATTAATTCGGAAAAAAATAAAACCCAAAATAAAGAAGATATTTTAATGCTTCAGGCGAAACTTCTTGTTCGAGATTCAACAACTCGTGCGAAATAAGCACCCCAACAGAAATAGGTTAGATTATTTGTCGAGATGAGTAAAACAAAAGTGGTTGAATTGACCGCCGAACGATTCAACCGTTTCTTTTATCTCCGCTTCATAGTTGATGACTTTCATTTCATCATTTTAGCAGATATTCTTATTCTGTTCTGGTATAACTCTGCAAAAAATCCAAACCGTCCGCATCAGTGGACGGTTTTATTGGTCACAGCCGTTAGTCTAAAATTATGCAATTTTATTGCAAGAATTTATTATGATTTCTTTTCTTGATCTGAAAAGAACAAATCAAGCAAATTTTATTTGCGTTCAACTCTTAAAACCTCTGCACTTCCAGTGCAGAGTGGTTCAGTTTTTCAGATTTAAAATTCCTGATAGTTTTTCGCCGAACAAATTTCAGACGCAAAATTTCCGTGCATTTGTTTCTGAAATGTTATGATAAATTCAAAATTAAGAGCGGAGAATACGTCAACTTGAGTAAAATACATCCATCAAAAACAGGTATTCATTTGATCGCCGTTTTTGAAGCCATAAAAGGCGTTATCGGTTTGATTGCGGGATTCGGCATTTTGTCGTTAATGAACCGCGACATCGTTGCATTTGCCGAAGATTTGGTGGGCTTTCTGCATCTCAATTCCGAAGGTCGCATCGCCCACCGCATCGTCGAAACCGTTACCAAACTCAATCCTTCTAACCTCAAACTTTTCTTTATTTTGTCGCTGATTTACGCATCTGTGCGTTTCATCGAAGCCTACGGTTTGTGGCGGCTTCGAGCGTGGGCTGAATGGTTTGCGATCATTTCCGGCGCGATTTACATTCCGGTTGAAATTTACGAACTGATTCACAAGCCGACTTACATTCGCGCCGGAATCTTGATTTTCAACATCGCCATTGTCATTTATCTCTATTCGTTCCGCAAAGAACAAGTTCACGAAAAAAAGATTCACGAAAGCCAGATGCAAAGCGTCGAATCAACTGCCAACCCGTAAGAATTTGTTCGCTGATATTGATATACAAAAACAACAAATTCAAAAATGTCCTGCTGCTTTCCAAGCAAACGCGCCGCCTTTGATGATTATTTTTTACTCAAAATCATAAAGCCGCCTGATCTAAAAATTATTTTCTTTGGTTTTAAGATAAAGTTGTGTATATTTTGGGACAACTTATACGCTTTTCAATTAGAAATTATGCAATAATAACAAGATGAATAAAGCGGTGCCAAAAATTAAAGAAACCAAAGAAGAAATTCGAGAGATGCTCAAAAGTGAACATCATGTTAAACGGCAAAACAGACTACAGGCATTA
>JBBSIE010000089.1:0-17741 GCA_038232235.1 Pyrinomonadales bacterium
CTGAGTCCGTCAGATTATATTGATAAAGCACAATTGCACTACTCGGTCAGACAGATTCTCGGAGCAGTGGGAAGTATTTTAAGAATCAATTTTTCGGACTTCAACTATTCTATAAGATAATTGTGTCCGACTACTTAGAAAGCTATTTATAAGAGAAGTTGGCTATGTTAAATTTTAATTAGCTTGAATTGATTTTAATTTTTTCCTGCCTGATTTTTAATTTTTTGACTTTTATGGGAAATTCCGTCTTTTTAGTAAAACTAAAATTAACTACCTCCTTTTCAGCATTCTCAGCAACTGCACTCGCCGCAAAAGTTTGGCTTTGTTCTGTTGCTTCTCAACGGTTCTCAGCGATTCAACCGTTTCTTTTATCTCCGCTTCATAGTTGATGACTTTCATTTCATCATTTTAGCAGATATTCTTATTCTGTATTGGTATTATTACTTTTTAATGAGTCGCGTTGGCAGCGGAAACAACTTTGTCAGCCGCGTCTTTCATTCCTTTTGCCGTTAAAATATTAATGCCGGATTCTTCCAAAACGCGCATTCCTTCTTCGACGTTTGTGCCTTCGAGCCGCGCGACAATCGGAATCGAAACGCCGAGATTTTTCGCCGCCGCGACCACACCGTTCGCCACCATATCACAGCGCACGATGCCGCCGAAGATGTTGATTAAAACGGCTTTGACGTTTTGGTCGGCGAGCAGAATTTTGAACGCCTGTTCGACTCGTTCCTGCGACGCGCCGCCGCCTACATCCAGGAAATTCGCCGGTTCGCCGCCCGCGAGTTTAATAATGTCCATCGTCGCCATCGCCAGACCCGCGCCGTTGACCATACAGCCGATGTCGCCGTCGAGTTTGATGTAATTCAAATCGTAATTCGACGCTTCGATTTCGAGCGGTTCTTCTTCGTTCAAATCGCGCATCTCGGCGTAATTTTTATGGCGAAACATTGCGTTGTCGTCAAAATTGACTTTCGCGTCGAGCGCGATCAAACGATTATCTTTCGTCAGCAAAAACGGGTTAATTTCAACAATCGTCGCGTCCATTTTTACAAAAGCGTCGTAAAGCGACATCATAAATTTCGCGGCTTTATTAACCAATTCGTCGGGAATTTCCAAACCGAAAGCGAGCTGCCGCGCCTGAAACGCCTGCAGTCCGACTGCCGGATCAATCGTCGCTTTGAGAATTTTTTCCGGCGTTTCCTCAGCAACTTTTTCGATTTCCGTGCCGCCTTCCGACGAAGCCATAAAAACATTTCTGCCGGAGTTGCGGTCAAGCGTGATGCCGAGATAAAACTCTCTGTCAATCGGCAAACCTTCTTCAATTAAAAGCGTTTTCACTTCGCGTCCTTCGGGTCCGGTTTGGTGCGTAACGAGATTCATTCCGAGCATTTCTCCGGCAATTTTCTTGGCTTCTTCCGGCGATTTGGCGAGCTTTACGCCGCCGCCTTTACCTCGCCCGCCGGCGTGAATCTGCGCTTTGACGACGACAACATCAGTTCCCAAATCCTTCGCCGCCTGTTCCGCTTCTTCGGGCGTTTTGGCGACAATGCTGTTCGGCACGGGAACGCCGTATTGTTTTAATAATTCTTTGCCTTGATACTCGTGTATTTTCATAGATTTTTTAGTTTTTGCTTTTGCAAATCTAAATTCAGAAAAAATTATAGGGATAACAGGATTTTCAGAGATAAATTTCTCTTTTTTTAATTATCCCATTTATCCTGTTATCCCTGTAAATTTCCTTTTGTTTCAAAAGTTTGAATTTTGCTTTATTGTGAATTTTCAACAAATTTGAGCAAAGTTCTTACGGCAACAGCCGTCGGACCTTTTGATTGATGGGCTTTTGCGTCGTCCGCCCACGCAGTTCCGGCGATGTCGAGATGCGCCCATTTCGCTTTGTCCACAAATTCCTGAATAAAAACCGCGCCCATAATCGTTCCGGCTTTGCGCGCCGGTCCGATGTTTTTAACATCAGCAATATCTGATTTGATCATTTTGCTGTAATCTTTGCCGACCGGAAGTTGCCAGAAATTTTCGCCCGCATCTTTTCCGCAGGCAATGATTTCGTCAACCAAATCCTGATCGTTGCCCATAATTCCGGTGTTCAAATCGCCGAGCGCAATAATCACCGCACCGGTCAAAGTCGCCATATCAACAATCGTCGTCGCACCGTGTCTTTCAGCGTAAGACACCGCATCAGCCAAAACCAGACGACCTTCGGCATCGGTATTGAGAATTTCAACTGTTTTGCCGTTTGAAGCCGTTACGACATCGCTCGGACGCGATGCTTTACCGTCAGGCATATTTTCAACCGCCGCGACAATGCCGAGAACCGGCACAGTCGGTTTTAACATTGCAATCGCCTGCATTGCACCCAAAACGGTTGCGCCGCCCGACATATCATATTTCATCGCGCCCATATTTTCACCCGCTTTAAGAGAAATTCCGCCCGTGTCAAACGTGATGCCTTTGCCAACCAGCGCGAGCAGTTCGCCTTTTTTTCCGGTTGATTTTTTCGGTTCGTATTTCAAAATGATCATTTTCGCCGGCTGTTCCGAACCGTAAGTTACGCTGAGAAGCGAACCCATTCCGAGTTTTTTCATTTTGGCTTCGTCAAGAATTTCACAGCTCAATCCGGTTTCTTTCGCCATTTTTTGGGCGCGGTTCGCCATCTCGGTCGGATGCAGGATATTCGGCGGTTCATTCGCTAAATCGCGTGTAAAATTCATTGAATCGCCAATAACTTTGCCGCGATCCAATCCGTTTTTGACATCTTTTTCCTTCGCGCCTTCGATGCACAAAACAAAATTGTCAACCGATTTGTCGTTTTTGTCCTTCGTTTTGTATTTGTCCAGTTCAAACTGACTCGTTACAACGCCCTGCGCCGCATTTGTCGCCACTTCAACCGCGTCGCCGTCCGAACGCGGCAGCAGTGCGAAGCCTTTGACGTTGCGTTTTCTGAAATAGCGCGTCGCCGTACCGGAAAGCGTCGAAACGTCCGACGTTTTGTAATCGGCTTTCTCGCCGACACCGACTAATAAAAGCCGACTTGCCTTTACTTTTCCTTTCGGTTCAAAAAGTAGATAAGCCGTATCGCCCGTTTCGCCTTTAAATTCTCCGGTTTTGATAACCGAAGCGACGAGTCCGCCTGTCAATTTATCCAAATCTTTCAAAAGTCCGCTTGCCGCTTGTTCGTCTTTGAATACCGCCACTGCTAAAGCGTCAACATTCGCTTCCTGAAAATTATTCGTAATTGCCTGAAACTTCATTATTTACCTCGATTTTTTTTATTAAATTTTCCCGCAAAAATTTATTTCACTATAACTTAACTGCGCTATTTTATCAATTTACCTTTCTTTCATCATCGCTTGAGTTTCTCTTTCGACCGTGCGTTCCTTTATAGTTTCGCGTTTGTCGTAAAGTTTTTTCCCTTTCGCCACGCCGATTTCAAACTTTATTCGCCCGTTATTCCAATAAACCCGCGTTACAACCAAAGTCATTCCTTTAATTGTCGTTTCTTTTTGGAGTTTTTCGATTTCGCGCCGGTGAAGCAGTAATTTTCTGGTTCGCAGCGGTTCGTGATTTTGTTTGTTGCCGTGCGAATACGGCGAAATGTGCGTATTGAAAAGCCAAACTTCGCCGTCTTTGACCGCGACGTAAGATTCTTTCAATTGAATGCGTCCTTCCATCACGCTTTTTACTTCCGTTCCCTGCAAAACGATTCCGGCTTCGTATTTATCAAGAATGTGGTATTCAAAAAATGCGTGGCGATTATTTACAATATCTTTTCCGTTTGCCGACATAAACTATTATTTTGCCTGTCATTTAGTGTTGAATCAAGTTCAAATTAAATTAAGACATTTGACAATCTCATTTTGTGTCAATAAATTATAGTTTGATTTGTTGGGAGATCGTCTAATGGTAGGACTGCAGTCTCTGGATCTGCCTATCGGGGTTCGAATCCCTGTCTCCCAGTTAAAATTTTATGAACGATTGGTTTGAAACGGAAATTCGCGTGCGTTACGCTGAAACGGACAAGATGGGCATTGTCCATCACGCCAATTATTTAATTTGGTTTGAACTCGGCAGAAGCGAATTTTGTCGCGCCCGCGGTTTTTCCTATCTCGAAATGGAAGAAAAAGACAACGCGCTGATGGTCGTCGCCGAAAGTTACTGCCGCTACAAATCGCCCGCTTTTTACGAAGACGTTCTGACAATCCGCACAAAAATTGCCGAAATGAAAAGCCGGAAAATTCAATTTATTTATGAAGTTTTCCGCTCTTCCGATCAAAAATTGCTGGCAGTTGGCGAAACCCTGCACTTGGTTACGGACGAAAATAAAAAAGTTCGATCTTTGCCTGAAAGTTACAAAGAGAAACTGCTGACCGGCGTTAAACCCGAAGAAAACGCATTCCCCGATAACCAAGCTCCGAGCTAAGTGAGTCCAAAATCCACTGTCCAAAGTTAAAGAAAATCGTAAGCGATTCCGTTTTTTACCGACAATTATAACCGAACGGCAAAAACAAACACAAAATTATCAAAAAGAATTTTGTGTTTATTGACAAAACCGATTTTAGTGTAAAATTAAACATAACTGATTTGCTGAATATACAACACTTTCAAAGAATCCGACTAGAGGAATCTTTATTGGTTTGCTATATTTAAAACAACTGAATGACCATTCATTTTAACTTAAAAAATTATGATCGAACGTGAAAAACTGGAAATGGACGTGATTTTTGTCGGCGCAGGTCCGGCAAATTTGGCGGCGGCTCTGCATTTGAAAAATCAAATCAAATCACACAACGAACTCGTCGAACGAAGACATCATTCGGGTAGAATAATTGAAGATTTGGAAATCGGCATCATCGAAAAAGGTTCTGCGGTCGGCGCGCACATTCTGTCCGGCGCGGTCATTGATCCGATTGCTTTGCGCGAATTGATGCCGGATTTTCTCGAACAGGGCTGCCCGGTTGATTCGGTCGTCACGGAAGATGCGTTTTGGTATCTGACTGAAAATAAAAAGATTAAGTCGCCTATCACGCCGCCACCGCTTCGCAATCACGGGAAATATATTGCCTCCTTGAGCAGAGTTTGCGAATGGCTCGGCGAAAAATGTGAAGAAGCGGGAATCAATATTTTCCCCGAATTTCCGGGCGCCGAAATGCTCTACGACGAAAACGAGCGCGTCATCGGCGTTCGCACGGGCGACAAGGGAATTGACAAAGAGGGAAATCCGAAGCCGAATTTTGAGCCGGGCGTTGATTTGCTCGCCAAAGTTACGGTTTTGGGCGAAGGTTCACGCGGCTCTCTGACCAAACAATTGATGCAAAGACTAAATTTGCACGAAGACAAAGAGCCGCAGGTTTTTTCCATCGGCGTAAAAGAACTTTGGGAAGTTCCGGCGGGCAACATTGACGAGGGTTTCGTTATTCATACACTCGGTTTTCCGTCCGACGCGAAAACTTACGGCGGCGGCTGGATTTACGGAATGAAGGACAACATCGTCAGCATCGGTTATGTTACCGGATTGGATTATGTTGATCCGCTGATTGATCCGCATCACGAATTTCAAAAATTCAAAACTCACCCGGATGTCGCCGCGATTTTGCAGGGCGGAAAAATGCTCAAATACGGCGCGAAAACCATCAACGCGGGCGGTTATTATACGATGCCGAAACTTTTCGCCGACGGCGTATTGCTGGTCGGCGATTCGGCTTCATTCTTAAACGGTCAACGTATCAAAGGAATTCACACGGCGATGAAAAGCGGAATGTTGGCGGCGGAAACGATCATAATGGCGTTTGACCACAATGATTTTACGACGAACACTCTCAGACATTACGACGAAAAAGTGAACGGAAGCTGGATTTATGACGAACTTTTCGCCGTCCGAAATTTTCACGCATCATTCCAACGTGGTCGCTGGTCGGCACTCGTCAACGGCGGTTTGCAGTTTTTAACCGGCGGTTTGGCTTGGGGTTTTATGCCGAAAGAACATCACGTTGCCGGACACGAACGAATGGACACGCTCGTCAATTTTGAATACAAGGACGAAAGCGACAGCCAGCGTTATGCGGATTTGAAATTTGACAAACAACTGACTTTCGACAAAGTTACGGACGTTTTTCACGCCGGAGTTTCGCACGACGAAGATCAGCCGTCGCATCTGCATATTCTCGATACTGAAATCTGCGCGACGACGTGCGCCGAAGAATACGGCAATCCGTGCCAGCGTTTTTGTCCGGCGGCGGTTTATGAAATGGAAGAAAATGCCGCAACCGGACGGCGCGAAATAAAAGTCAATTTTTCAAACTGTGTCCACTGTAAAACGTGCGATATTGCCGATCCGTATCAAATTATCAATTGGGTTACGCCCGAAGGCGGCGGCGGTCCGAATTATAAAGGTATGTAATTTGCTTAAATTTTTTATTGTGCAAAGTTCGTTCTGAAACGATACACGAAATTTTTAAGAAAAGGGGAGAAAAAATTATGTCAACACCAAATAAAGACGAAGTGCAAGGAAAAGTCGATCAGGCAAAAGGCTGGGTTAAAGATAAAGTCGGCGAAGCGACCGGCGATAGAGATTTAGAAGCCGAAGGCGAAGTTCAAAATGCGGAAGGTAAATCGCAGGAAACCTGGGGCAAAGCCAAACGCGGAGTCAGCGACACGGTTGATGCCGTCGGCGACGCGATTAAAAATACTGCCGACAACATAAACAAATAATTGCTCAAAATAATTTAAGATAAAGCAATTTAATAAAACTTATTGATTAAGTTGCCAAAAATTGAGTAAGAGCGGTCTTTCAAAAAACTGCTCTTACTCAATTTTATTTATTGTAGAACCGTATTATCAGGCTAAAAATTGTCCTCAGTACTGTCTATTAATATCACATTGCTGTTAAGACTGCCTCGTGAGAAAGCAATCTGCGAGCCGTCGGGTGAGAAGGCGAAGTTGAAAATGCGGTCGGTTGGAAAGTTGGTAACTTGAAAAGGCGCAGAGCCGTCAATCGCTTGCTGCAAGATGTTAGAAACACCATTGTTGAGGGCAACGTAATTAATAGCTTTTCCGTCCGGTGTCCATTGCAGAGTTTCCTTAAGTAATCGTCGAAACCTTGCAATTTTACATCAAACATTTTGGTAATTTCGCCGCCGAACGGTTTGGGCGAAATTTTATGATGATGTTTCCCGTCGGGAGGAATCGCGGTGAAAGCCTTGGGAAATTAACCGAATCGAAAATTTTTGACGTTGAGCCGTGAATCAATTCGCGGCTTTTTTTGTTGTCAAAATTTCGGTCAAGTGTCATAATGCGCCTGTTACTCATACGTAAAAGATTTACATTCCGGTAAAAGGCGGGAATGAAGATGTTCCTCAATGCTTTTCAGAAACAATTTCTCAACCGACGCTCGGCGTGGATTATTTGCGTTGCGCTAATTTTGCTTTTATCTGCAATTGCCAAAGCCGAACGCCTGCCGATCAAAACCTACACGGTCGCCGACGGTCTGCTGCGCGATAATGTTTTCAAAATCAAACAAGATTCGCGCGGCTTTATGTGGTTTTGCACGGTCGAAGGCGTTTCGCGTTTTGACGGTTACGCTTTTGAGAATTTTACGACCGACGACGGACTTCCAGACCGTCACGCCAACGATTTTCTCGAAACAAAACGCGGAGAAATTTTCGTCGCCACCGACGGCGGACTCGCGCGGCTTAATCCGACGGGCATTCACGGGTCAAAGGAAAATCCTCTTTTTGCGGTTTACCCGCTCGACAACGCGCGAGCCAAAGCCATCAATGTTTTGTTTGAAGACGAAACGGGCGCGATTTTCATCGGCACGCGCGACGGACTTTACAAATTGAGCGCAGGCGGTGAACTCGAAGCCATCTATTTAGGCAAATCGTTGAACGTCAATCCCGAAATTGCTGTCGTTGCCATCATCAAAGACCGGCGCGGCGCGATGTGGATTGGCACGGACAGCGGTTTGTTTCGTCTGCCGTCCGACGGACGCGCCGAGCAATTTACAACCGCAAACGGATTATCGGGCAACGGTGTCGCATCTTTGCTTGAAGATAAAAACGGGCGTGTCTGGGTGGGAATGCGTTCCACCAGTGTTGACGACGGTTTATGTTTGCTGGTTAGCGAACCGCAAAAAAGTCAAAACATCGTCGAACGGGTTTTCACGCCGAAAGACGGCTTGCCTGCCATTTGGATTACGGCTTTATATCAATCGAGCGACGACAAATTTTGGGTCGGAACAATCAGAGGTTTGTGCGAGTGGCAGGGCGAAAACGGCAAGTCGGTTTGCAAAACTTATACGACGAAGAATGGTTTGTGCGACTACGAGGCTTGGGCGATTACCGAAGATAAAGATAAAAATCTCTGGATAGGAACCAGATGCGGCTTGAAAAAATGGACGCCTTACGGTTTTACGACTTACACGGAAGCGGATGGTATGGACTATCCGTTTGCCAACTCTATTTTTGAAAACGCGGCGGGCGAGCTATTCGTTAGCTTTCCCGGCAGCACGTCTCGCACCGTTAGCCGTTTCGACGGCGAGCGATTTGAGTTAATTAAACCGAAGATTCCGCCGGACACTTATTCCGGTTGGGGCTGGAAGCAAACCGTCTGGCAGGATTCGGTGGGCGATTGGTGGTTTCCGGGCGGCACGGGAATTTACCGATTTTCAAAACCGGCGCGGTTTGAAAATTTATCCAAATCCGTGCCACAGCTAATCACGGTCAGCACGAAAAAAACTGAAGTTTTTCGATTTTTTGAAGACTCGCGCGGAGATTTTTGGATTGCGATGACCGGCGTGGTCAATGAATTGTGGCATCTGGAAAAAGGAAGCGACAGTTGGCAAAATCTCACGTCCGAATTGGGCATCGGATTGTATCGCATCGGCTCGGCGTTTGTCGAAGACAAGTCGGGCAATCTGTGGATTGGCACGGGAACGGATGCGGAAGACGCGGCTTTGATTCGTTACCGCGACGGGCAATTTAAGATTTTCACGCAGGCGGAAAATCCATTATTGTCGGGTTGGATGCGCGATTTGTTTGTTGATGACGAAAACAGACTTTGGATTGCCGATTCCGCCAACGGACTTTTGCGGCTCGACGACGTGAACGCCGAACAATTAAATTTCAAGCAATACACGCCCGCCGAAGGTCTTTCGAGCATCGCCGTTTCGTGCGTTACCGAAGACGAATTCGGCAGAATTTACGTCGGCACGGGACGCGGGCTTGACCGTCTGAATCCAAACACCGGACAGATAGAAAATTTTACGATTGCCGACGCTCTGCCGAACAGCGACGTGCAAATCGCTTACCGCGACCGGAAAAACAATCTCTGGTTCGGAACGTCGGACGGCTTGGCGCGTTTCAAGCCCGAACCGGAACACAGGCGCGAGCCGCCGAA
Organism: Pyrinomonadales bacterium; assembly: GCA_038232235.1. Lineage (GTDB taxonomy): Bacteria > Acidobacteriota > Blastocatellia > Pyrinomonadales > Pyrinomonadaceae. Next base: position 9,412 of record JBBSIE010000089.1, read on the forward strand.
CGCGCTGATTATGGGTTTGCGCGTTTCCGGTGTCGCGCAGCCGATTTCGATTTTAGGCGAACGGGAAATCGCGCCGCTCGCGCTCGATGCCGACCAGCGGCAGGTAACGGTTGACTTTATCGGTTTGGGAACGAATCTCGGCGAAAAATTAAAATACGAGTATCGTTTCGGCGAATCCGATTGGACACCGACATCTGAGCGAACGGTGATTTTTGCCAACCTCGCGGCGGGCGACTACAAGTTTGAAGTCCGCGCTCAAACCGCCGATAGAATTTACAGTTTGCCCGCCGCGCTCTCGTTCAAAATCGCCGTTCCGTTCTGGCAGCATCCGTGGTTTGTCGTTTCGATTCTGCTTCTCGCGGCGTTGGCAAGTTATCTTTTTTATAAAAATCGTCTGGCGCGTTTGCTCGTAATGGAAAGAATGCGGACGCGCATCGCCACCGATTTGCACGACGACATCGGCGCAAATCTGACGCGCATTTCTTTGCTTAGTGAAGTCGCCAAACAAAAGTCGGAAAACGGCAATGGGAATCTTTTGACTTCGATTGCCGACATCGCCCGCGAAAGCGTCTCTTCGATGAACGACATCGTTTGGGCAATCGCGCCCGAACACGACAGCCTTCAGGATTTGACCAGAAGAATGCGCCGCCACGCCGAAGAAGTTTTCACGACGCGCGACATTGATTTAAAATTCGACGCGCCGACGGCGGACACGGATTTGAAATTGAGCGTCGGCGTTAGACGAGATGTTTTGCTGATTTTCAAAGAAGCTGTCAACAACGCGGCGAAACATTCGCTTTGTTCGAGCGCGGCGATTGATTTTCGCGTGAACGATTCGACTTTATTTTTGCGAATAAAAGACGACGGCAGAGGTTTTGAAATTGATTCGCAAAACGACGGACAAGGTTTGCGGAGTATGACGCGCCGCGCCGCTGCTCTCGGCGGAAAATTGAAGATTGATTCGCAAAAAGTTGATGGAACTATCGTCGAATTTGAAATGCCTCTGCCTTATTTTAATCGAGTTTGATTCGGGCAAAATACCCTACCTCTTTGAGTAGTTATGTTGTTCAATTGTATTTGATATAAATTCCAAACATCAGAATTCGGCTTTGTTTTGGTCGAGAAAAGGACGAAAGCAACTAACCATTTGAACGCGGCTGAAGAGCTTGAATCTTTAAAACCGAATTGACCGAAAGGGAAGAACATCTAAATTTATCGCGTGTTCAGGTTTGAATTGCCGACAAAGGAGAAAATAAATGAGTGGGACGAAAAATTTTACGCGCCGTGAAATGCTTGCGGCTGCGGCTTTCTCGGCACTGGGTTTCGCTGGTTGTGAACGAACGTTTGAAACACGAACAAAATCGGAAAAGGCTGCGGAACAGGACAAAAATAAGGCTGACATTATCGCCCGCAAAGCAGACGAGGCGGAAAGTTTTGCTTTCGATGACTTTTCGGTAAAGTTTTTAGCTTCCAGCGAAGACACGAACGGTATTTTCGGGCTTATCGAAACGACGGAGATACCGGGATTCAAAACGCCGCTGCATCGGCACAATCATATGGACGAAAGTTTTTATGTGCTGGGCGGAGTTTTGACGATGCAAATCGCCGGTCGAAATTATGAATTTTCCGCCGGTTCTTACGCCTACGTTCCGCGCGGAACGCCGCACGCGCAGGGAAATTTCGGGACAGTTCCAATCAAGACGCTGATAACGGTTACGCCGGGCGGTTTCGAGCAATTTTTCAGGGACAGAGTTAGAATTTCCCAAACAATCAAGCCGGACAATCCCGAATATATAAAGAAGGGAATCGAAGCTCTGATGAAATACGATATAGAAATACTCGGCGATTGGAACACGGAAAAATAAACGGTTCAGGAAAGTATCGGGTATTTTTAACCATTTCATTATACGGTTGTTAATTTAACAATTAACCCTTTTGTTCGCTTTCGTAATTTATATGTTTGCCGCGCCGACAATATGAGTTTAGCCGTCAGAGAAAATCAAACTCGTCCGCAAACCGCACGCTTGCGCGTCGTTATCATCGAAGATTTGCGCGACATCCGCGAAGGCTTGACCGCGCTGATTAACGGCACGGCGGCTTTTAACTGCGTGGCGAGTTACGGAATAATGGAAACCGCGCTTGCCAGAATCGAGAAAGATAAACCGGACGTAATTTTGACCGATTTGGGTTTGCCCGGAATGAGCGGCACGGAAGGCATCGAACATTTACGGCAAATGTTCGCCGACGTGCCGATTATCGCGCTGACGATTTACGACAACGACACGGAAATTTTCAACGCTCTGTGCAACGGCGCGAACGGTTATCTGTTGAAAAACACGCCGCCCGCGCGTCTGCTCGAAGCGTTAAAAGAAGCGGTTGACGGCGGCTCGCCAATGTCGCCGACGATTGCCGCCCGCGTCGTCAATCTTTTTCGCACATTCCGCCCGCCCGCGCACGCTGATTATCATCTCACGCCGCAGGAAACCGAATTGTTAAAACTGCTCATCGAAGGTCATCACAAAAAAACAGCCGCCCGCGAGATGAATATCTCGATTCACACGGTTTCGTTTCACCTGAAAAACATCTACGAAAAACTGCAAGTTCACTCGAAAACCGAAGCAGTCGCCAAAGCCCTGCGCGAACATCTAGTCTAAAAATCAATCAAAACTTTTTTTCGCCGACCTACTCGTCTAGGTAGTTATCGGCGTGTTCATAAGTGTGTTAAAAAACATTCGAACAATGAAAGCAAACGGCTTTTTTAAAGAGGTATTTGATCGCTTGTCTGTTTTCCTCAAAAGAATCCGGGCGGCAAAACTAAAAACTAAGAGGAAAAAATCTATGAAACTTCATTTGCACAAACAAACTTCGCGCAATTTACTAAACTTCGTTTTCGTCTTACTTGTTACTTTCGGTTCATCCGCAATTGCTTTCGCCGCGCCGGGCGATGTGGACGCGACCTTCGGCAGCGGCGGCAAGGTCTTAACGGCGGTTACGCCGGACGACAACAATGTGACCAGAGTCAGAATTCAATCGGACGGCAAAATCGTCACGCTCGGCTATTCCGCCGTAATTGACGGCAATTTTACCGATATAAATGGTTTCTTTATTGCGCGGCATAACGCTGACGGGACGCTGGATACTTCATTCGGCAAAAAAGGTTCGGTGTTGGTAAGTTTCGGTGCTGCCGGAGGCGATGAAACTCTTGGCGATTTTGTGATTTTACCGGACGGCGGATTTCTTGTTGCCGGAGGCAGCTACGCCGGCAGCGACGAAACAAAATTAGTATTAAACATCGCTCTTCGCCGATATTTGGCTGACGGCACGCGCGACACCAGTTTCGGAACAAACGGAGTTGTCATCACGACCGCCGACGATCCCGCGCAGGCGACAAGAATCGCCTTGCAGCCGGACGGAAAATTTGTCGTCGCCGGTTTTACACTCGATCCGACCGAGTTTTTTGTTGATAAAGTCGTCGTCGCTCGTTACAACGAGAACGGAACCCTCGATACCGCTTACGGGACAAACGGGATAACGATAACAACGGTCGGAAGCAATGTCAATGATGTTAGAGAAGCGTTAGTGCAGACTGACGGCAAACTGCTGGTTGCCGGACACGGCATTTTTAACGATAGTCAAGATATTTTTATTCTGCGGTATAACATTAACGGAACGCTTGATAACAGTTTCGGCGTGGGCGGAATCGTTCAAACGGACATCGACAATCAAACTAATATCGTCGGCGGAATGGCGTTGCAGTCTGACGGCAAGATAGTCGTTAACGGTACAAATTATGCTGAAACCCGCGAGTTTGCGCTGCTGTCATCATCAATTGAGCGTTATAACACGAACGGAAAGCTCGACAACTCCTTCGGCACAAACGGTATCGTCCGCATAACTGAACCAAAAACGCTTTCCCGCGGAATTGGTTTCGCCTTGGCAATACAGCAAAACGATAAAATTTTAACGGCTGGAATTCGAGACGACACTTACGCCATTTCGCGCTATAACTCAAACGGCACGGTTGACACGTCTTTCGGCACAAACGGCTTAGTCATTACGACTGTCGGAGCAAAAGGATTTGACCGGATTTATTCGCTTGCATTACAGCCGGATGGAAAAATTGTCGCTGCCGGCGGTGCCAACGACGCTGACTTTCTCTACGATGTCGGATTGGTGCGTTATCTCGGCGATGCGGTCGTCAAAAAGCCGTCCGATTTTGACGGTGACGGCAGAAGCGATTTAGGCGTTTTCCGTCCGTCAAACGGAATCTGGTATACCAGCCGTTCGATGCAGAGTTTTTATGCCGCGCAGTTTGGACTATCAACCGACCAACTCGCGCCCGCCGACTACGACGGCGACGGTAAAACAGACTTCGCCGTCTGGCGCGAAAACAGCGGCAACCCCGGTTATTCTTACTTTTTTATTCTCAACAGTTCAAACAACACGGTCAGAACCGAGCAGTTCGGGCAACCGGGCGACACTCCGGTCGTCGGCGATTGGGACGGCGACGGCAAAGCGGATCCGGCGGTATATCGTGATTCGGCAAACGGCTCGCAAAGTTTCTTCTTCTATCGCGGCAGTTTGAACAACCCAAGCGGAAACATTACTTCTCTGCCGTGGGGAACGACGGGCGATAAACCGCTTCCGAGCGATTACGACGGCGACGGGCAAATGGATGCAGCCGTTTTTCGCCCTTCGAATGCGATTTGGTATATCCGCAACAGTTCAGATTCATCAGTGCGTTACGATTCCTGGGGACTTGCTTCCGACACATTTGTTCCGGCTGATTACGATGGCGACCGGAGAGCGGATTTGGCGGTCTTTCGCAACGGCATTTGGTATATCAAGCAAAGCGCAACCAACCAGCTGCGCTATGAAAGTTGGGGCTTATCGTCGGATAAACTCGTTCCGGCTGATTACGACGGCGACGGAAAAACGGACGTGGCGGTTTTTAGAAATGGCATTTGGTATATCCGGCAAAGCACCGGCGGAATCCGCTACGCTTCCTTCGGTTCGAGCAGCGACATTCCAATCGCTTCGGCTTTCGTCCGGTAAGGATTTAATACCGTTGTGATGCTTAACAAAATCAATATGCGGCGGTCTTTCAAAGACCGCCGCAATCAGAAACAATCAGGAATCTCGACGGATAAAATAAATTCGCGCGGTTTTCGGCTCAATATTTAACTCAAGGCTTAACAGGAGAAAATTATGCAAACCAAACATAAAATCAATCAATCACTTTTCATTTTCGGGCTGATGCTTTTCATTTTCGGCGCGGCTTGCCCGCTCGTTCAAGCGCAAATTTTGCAAACAGGCAAGACGTTTGAGCGCGAAATCGGCGGCGCGGAAAGACATAGCTATAATGTTCAATTAAAAAAGGATGAAGCGTATAATCTAGTCGTCGAACAGCGCGGCGTAGATGTCGTGCTGCGCGTTTATTCGCCCGACGGCAGCCTCGCGGCAGATATGGACACTCCGAACGGCACGCAAGGCGATGAATCGCTGCTTTTCGTGCCGTTGGTCAGCGGAAATTATCGCATCGAAATCGCTTTACTCAACATTGACGCGCCAAAAGGGAAATACTTTATCAAGACTGTGGCGACACGCGCGGCGACCGGCACCGAACGGGGCAAAGCGCAGCTTAAAAACGATTTGATGACTGTCGTTCGCGCGCTTGACGACGCGAACAATCGCGGCGACAAAGCCGCCGCGATGAGTTTAATTGCCGACGATTATATCAACGCCAGCGCAGCGGGCGGAATATTTGATAAAGCAATTGTTTTGAATGAGTTTCCGGATTCAAAAGAGGCAGGGAAAATTAAAGCCACCGAAACTTATTCAAATGTGCGCGTGCGTGACTACGGCGAAACCGCATTGCTGAGTTTTATTAACGATTCGCAAATTCAAGCCGGCGAGCAAACATTAAACGACAGATTTCGCGTTATCCAAATCTATCGCCGCAACAACGGAAAATGGCAGATTGCCGCCCAACAATCGACACTCATTAAAAAAGTTCAAGACCCGCCCATTGTCAAACTCGACCCGAAAGTTTTAAGCACATACGCCGGACAATACGAAATCGCGCCGGACGTGATTCTTAACGTCGAAAGCGACGGCGAAAAACTGCTCCTTTTCACCAAAAACGAAGCCAACAAAAATGCCTGGTATCCGATGAGCGAAAATACTTTCTTTTACAAAGGCGGCGCGCAGCGCACGATTTTTGTCCGCGATGTCAACGGCAAAGTAACCGAAGCAATTCATCGCTCGGATGACGGACAGGAATTAAAAGCGAGGAAAATTAAATAATTGTGTTTAAAAAAGTCATTTTTAAGGAGAAAAACTATGCCAACGAATAACAAACTCAACAATTTCCTTTTCATTTTCGGGCTGATGATTTTACTTTTCGGCGCGGTTTGCCCGCTCGTTCAAGCGCAGACTTCGCCGAACGATATTACTTTTCACCGGATTAGCGCCAATACTGAAATTTACACGATGAAGGCGGACGGCAGCAATCAAACAAATCTGACGAACAATTCGTCGGGTGACGAATATCGACCGGATTGGTCGCCGGACGGCAGCCGAATTGTTTTTACCAGAGACACGGGCATCTGGGTGATGAATGCCGACGGCAGTAACAGAATTCAATTAACAAATGGAAGAGATGGATTGCCGAGTTGGTCACCGGACGGCAGCCGAATTGTTTTCATCAAGATTAACGGCGGCGGACTTGATATTTACGTGATGAATGCCGATGGCAGCAATCAAGTAAGACTAACTGTAGGCGCAGGCAGTGAATTGAATTCTTATCCGAGATGGTCACCGGACAGCTCGAAGATAGTTTTTTCCTCCGACCGAAGCGCGACGGGCGGCGACATTGAAATTTATGTGATGAACGCCGACGGCTCGAATCAAAAGGCGTTGACCAACAACACAGCGCCCGATGATTTTCCCGATTGGTCGCCGGACGGCTCGAAAATCTCGTTTACTTCATACCGCGACGGCAATGCTGAAATTTACGTGATGAGCGCCGATGGTTCAAATCAAACGCGCATCACTAATAATCCGGCTGGCGATTACTTCCCGTCGTGGTCGCCCGACGGCACGAAATTGGCTTTTGTTTCGAATCGTAGCGGCAGCGGATTTAACAGCGAGGAAATCTACACGATGAACGCCGACGGCAGCAATCTGGTGCGCCTGACGAATAATCCCGTTCCAGACGTGTTTCCGAGATGGAAGCGGAATCAAACCGCCGTTGTACCGCGCGGAGTTCTCTACGATTTCGACGGTGACGGCAAAGCCGACGTTTCGGTTTTTCGTCCCGACAACGGAGTTTGGTATTTGCTTGGTTCGAGTTCGGGTTTTACCGCCGCCCAGTTCGGCTTGAGTTCGGACAAGATTGTCCCTGCCGATTATGACGGTGACGGCAAAACCGATATTGCGGTTTATCGCGGCGGCATCTGGTATTTGCAAAGAAGCCAGTCGGGATTTACAGGCGTAGCGTTTGGCGATGTCAACGATATTCCGATGCCAGCCGATTTTGACGGCGATGGCAAAGCCGATCTCGCTGTTTGGCGACCATCAAACGGCGTTTGGTATGTCTATAATTTAGCCAACGGTCAATTCACCGCCGCACAGTTCGGCGCAACAACCGATAAACCTGTGGTCGGCGATTACGACGGCGACGGTAAAGCCGATTACGCTGTATTTCGTCCGTCAAGCGGAACGTGGTATTTGCAAAGAAGCAGCCAAGGTTTTACAGGAATACAGTTTGGTGATTCAGCGGACAAGCTCGTTCCGGCGGATTATGACGGCGACGGCAAAACGGATGTCGCGGTTTTTCGTCCGTCAAACGGCACTTGGTATTTGCAGAGAAGCACGGCAGGATTTACGGGAATGCAGTTCGGCATTTCGACAGATTTGCCGGTTGCGGCGGATTATGACGGCGACGGCAAAGCGGATATTGCCGTGTTTAGAAGCGGCGTTTGGTATTTGCAGCGTTCTACTGCGGGATTCACTGGCGTACAATTTGGCGCGGCAAGTGATAAACCAACTCCGAATGCTTTTATTCCTTAGCTAGAAGGCAAATTTTCGATTATCGGCAGGCACAACTGTCAAAAAACTGATGAAGATTGTGCATAATTCAAAACTGATTAAAATGCGCTCCAATCGTTTTAATTATGCACAATCTTCACTTATTCCCTTTAGGGCATTAAATCTGTAATATAGTTTAATGCCGAAATCTAAAAAAACTGAGTTCGATAAAGCAGGGTTTGATCAAGCCAAATGGACAAAGTATTTTCAGCGATACCAGCAGGAATATATCCGTAAAC
>JBBSIE010000090.1:0-17463 GCA_038232235.1 Pyrinomonadales bacterium
TATCTGTTGAGTATTAGTCATTAAATTTTTTACCTGTAAATAAAAAAAGCGGAGTTACTTTTTAAGCAATTCCGCTTTTACAGTTAATTTGCAAAAGTTTTAGAAATCAAATCTCATTCCGAGTCTGATTTGCCGTTGGCGATAGGTTCGCGTCGGCACGAGAAAACGATCACGAAAATCCTGCGTCGCCGTCGCCGAAGCGTTTGAACCGAGCGCGTTAAAATCAATAAACGCTGCGCCGTAGTTGAAAACCGCCGCATTTAAAATGTTATCGAATTCGATGGTCGGACGAAATTTCATTCTTTCGGACAAACGAAATTCGCGGGTTACGTTCATATCGAATGTAAAAAATGCGGGACCTGTACCGCTGTTGCGCGGGAGATTTCCGCTTTTTGCGCCAATCGGCGCGAGCGAAAATTGTGCCGCTAATGCTTCGGGAAATGGCGAACCCGGCGCACGCCAAACAATGTCGTCGAGATTTCCGCTGAAATTAAGTCGGTCGTTGCTGAGATCATCGAGATTTCTATCTCTGCCGCCGTTGCCGAGATTAAACGGCGCGGAACTTCCGACGCGAAACAGCGGTGAAACGCGCAGTTTGCCGAACCAATAAGGCGTGTCAAAAGTTCCCGAAAATGCGATTCGATGCCTTCGGTCTTGCAGCGTCCGTGTGAATTCGCGGTCAAAATCGCCGTTGATTTCAGCGTTTGCAGTATTATTCAAACCGTCGTCTTTTGTTGAAGACAACGTATAAGCGGCGCGAAAACTTCCGCCGAAACCGTGTCCGAATTTTCGCAGACGCGAACGCATTTCGAGAATCAAGCCTTGATAAAACGCTTTGCCGATTGAACCGATGCGCGATAGTTCTTCAAAATTTTGATTCGGTCTGAGCCGCGCGATTGCCGCCAGAGCAATTCCAATTGGTGCGCCGGTCGCATTATTATTGCTTCCGGCGACGGACACGAGCGGAGATGTAACCGACGTGCTGGTCGTGTTTAAATTCACGAAACAATTCGTCGTTGTTACGCCGCAATTTGTCGTGCCGTTCGGCGCGGTGGCGAGTCCGATTCCGTCGTTTGTCGAACCGAGATAAAATGTGTATCTTCGGGTCGGCGAAAGTTGGAACGGATTGTTTATCAGATAATCCGTAAAATCCGCAAAACCGTTCGGCAAAATCGGCGCGTTGATATTTCGGTCGCGCCATAATCGAACGGTTTTATTCCAAGTATAATTCGCTTCAAAAACTATGCCTTTTGAAAGCTGGCGTTCAAAACCGACGTTAAATTGATAGCTTTCTGGAATTTTCAACGACGGATCAACCGAACGCAGAGGATTTCCCGTGCTGCCCTGATTGATAATAAATCCGGTGCTGCTGTTGCAGGTGAATGTCGTTGCAGCCGTCGCGCAGGCGTTTCCGACGAGCGTTTGCAACTGCGTTTGGGAAGTGAACGAATTTGGAAATTGTCCGGCAATGGCGGCGAGAATTGCCACGCGGCGCGGATCAGTGGCACTTGTTCCGATTGAGCCGGTATCGAACGGCATAATTCCGTTGACGTTTTGAATAAAATCGGCAATCGTGCGGAGCAATGCTCGATTATAGAAAATTCCCGTGCCGAAACGAATGACGGTTTTGCCTTTTTTGAACGGATTCCACGCGATGCCGACGCGCGGACCGAAATTATTGTGGTCGTCAACGCTCGTTTCGCGCTCGTATCTCAGACCGAAATTGAAAGTCAGATTCGGACGTGCTTTGAGTTCGTCGTTGAGAAAAAATCCCGTATAGATATTTTTGATGTCCGAACCCGTGCCGAAATTCAAGCGAAATCTTGACAGCGTATTCTGCTGAAATGTTCCGACATTGGAAAAGTTAAATGTGCCGGTTGCGTCGCTCAATTCCTTCGCTTTCGAGCGAATGGTTTGGATGTCCGTGCCGCCTTTAAAAGTGTGTTTTCCTAAGATGAAAGTCAGAGTTTCCTGAAATTGATAGCGTGTTTCGCGGCGATTTTGCGGAAATGTTTCGCTGTTGCCGCCCGTCGCCGTCGAATTACCGGCGACGAGTGTTTGACTGCCGCCCGTTACCGGATTTACATAGCCGATTAAAACAACCGGAACATCGGGATTGTCGGTTTGAAAACTCGGCTCTAAAATCGAGTATTGAAAGCGAAATTGGTTGACGGTTTTTGCGTTAAAAACGTGATTGTCCGTAAAATTAATCGCGTCGGTGTCGGTGGTTTTCGCCTGCAAAGCTTCATCTAATCGCGTAGTAGTCGCCGATGTCGTGCGGCGGTTTTTTCTGCGCCCCAGTTGATAGCCGACTGTAAAATTGTTGTTCGTGGTTAGCCGGTGATCTAATTTCGCCGTAAAAATATGCGCGATATTCGGAGTCGAGTAAAGAACATTATATGCCGCCAAATCTAAGCACGACGCAATTGGACAATCTGCGTTTCCCACCGGAAGCGCAAAACGCGGATTTGAACCGAGCGGCACAAAAGTATTGATAAATGTCGTATCTTCCAAATTGTTATATTCGTAGGCGACGGAGAAAAATGTGCGATTATGTCCGTTGTAAATTTTCGGCAAAACAACAGGTCCGCTCAGTGTAAATCCGGGATTATATTCCGTCAGCGGCAAGCGTGGAAATCCGCGGCTGTTATTATAATAAGTGTTGGCGTTCAGATTGTCGTCGCGGAAAAACATAAATATTCGTCCGCGCAGACGGTTTGAACCGCTTTTTGTCCGCAAATTTATGCGCCCACCGGAAGCGCGTCCGTATTCGGCGGAAAATTGATTGGTGATGACCTGCACTTCTTCGATGGATTCGATTGACGGCTGAAAACGGACGTTTGCCGAACGGTCATCGTTATTGTCTAAACCGTCAATCGTAATATTGTTTGAGTAGGAAACTCCGCCGGAAAGCGAAAAATTCCCTTGTTCGGCGGGCGCGGTTGAATTTGTTACGTTGCGATCTTCCGCCAAATCGCGCGTTGATAACGCTTCTTCGGTAGTTCCGCCGAGCGTCAAAACAAGATCGAGCGGATTGCGCGAATTATTCGGCAATTCTTCGACTTCTCTCTGCGTAACCGTTCCGCCGACGACCATTCGCGTAACATCAACCGAAGTTGCGTCTTCTTCAATCGTGACGATTTGTTCGGCAACAACATCCGCCGGAGCGAGAGAGAAATCGAGCTGCACACTTTGACCGGAAATTGTTTGAAGATTGATTTTTTCCTTTGTGCCGAACCCGGAAGCAGCAGCTCTCACTTTATAAGTTCCCGGCGGAAGTTCGATGATTTTATATCGCCCTTCGTCATTGGCAATAACCGTGCGCTCTAAACCGGTTTCAGTCTGCGTCGCCGTTACCGCCGCACCGACAATCGGCGCATTATTCGAGTCAACGATTCTGCCGCTCATTGTTACTTCATCAAGGTCTTGAGCAAAATTTGTTGTGGAAAAAGAACCGAATAGAATTAGGAAAGAAGCAGCAGAAAGCATAAGGCTTCCGTAAGAGTTTTTCATTTTTTCTCCTGAGTAACTGAATTGAGATTGTTAAAGCGAGGTATTCTTACTTAATTTTAAATTAAAGTAAAGAAAAAAATCAGGAGTGAAAATAAATGTAGTTAATTATTCTTCAATATATGGTTAATTATTCTTCTTCTATATATGTATGGACTGACTTTCTAAGGGTTAAACGAGAAATCGGGATTAAGGCTTCGGTGTCGGCAAATAATTCACTTTTGCTTGAAAATTCGTCTGCGTGAGATTGCAGATATTCAAAAAAGCGTTCAAATTCTTTCTGCATCTGATCCATTTTCTCACGCATATTAAGGATAATTTCGACGCCGGCGAGATTTACGCCTAAATCGCGCGTTAAAGATAAGATAATTTCAAGGCGTTCAATGTCGGAATCTTCATACAACCGCGTATTTCCTTCCGAACGCGAAGGTTTCAGTAATCCTTCACGCTCGTAAAGCCTGAGCGTTTGCGGATGAATTTCAAAAAGTTCCGCCACTGCGCTGATCGTGTATGTTTTAATTTTCCTTTTCATATTTGCCGAATTTGCCGAATTTGCCGAATTTGCCGAATTTGCCGGGTTTGCCGAGTTTTTTTACTCGCTAAACCCGGCAAACTCAATTAACTATTCTAATCCCATTGCCCGACGCGGATTTTCCGAATTCGCCTTTTCAAAGTTCTTTAAAATCTCTTTTGTTTCTTCGCTGATTACACGCGGCAGAGAAATTTTCACTTCGATAAACTGATCGCCGCGCAGATTCGGATTTCGCAAAGACGGAAAACCGCGTTCGCGCAGACGAAACTTTTGTCCCGATTCCGTTCCCGACGGAATTTTTAACTGCGCCTTGCCTTCAACCGTCGGCACTTCGATTTTTGCTCCCAATGCGGCTTCCGGCACGGTGATCGGCACGGTAACGTAAATATTATCTCCTTTGCGCGTAAAAAATTTATGCTTGCCGACATTCGTCAGAATAAACAAATCTCCCGGCGGTGCGCCTAATCTTCCGCCTTGTCCCTTTTTCGGAATTCGCACCCGCGAGCCTGTGTCAACGCCCGCCGGAATGCGGATTTTTACCTGTTCGGTTTTCGGCGTGACTCCTTTGCCGCTGCACAAACTACACGGCTGACGACGACGACCCGTGCCTTCGCAGTCGGGACAGGTTTGCGAGAATTGCAGCCGTCCGCCGCTTCTCTGCACTTGTCCCGTGCCTTTGCAAGTCGAACAAACGACAACTGGACCGCCCGTGTCGCCCGCGCCCTGACACCGCGAACACTGTTCGGAACGATTAACCGTGATATTTGTCGTCAAACCCGTAACGGCTTCTTCAAAACTCAAAGCCAGCGGCATTTCAATATCCACGCCTTTTTTCGGCATTGCCCGCGGCGGTTCCGGCTCGCGTTGTTTTGCGCCGCCGCCGCTGAAAAGATCGGAAAAAATATCACGAAAACTCGACGACGAACCGCCGCTTCCGCCCGGCTCAAAGTCAAAACCGGAAAAATCAAAACCGCCCGCGCTGCCCGCGCCGCTCGTCGCGCCCGTCGCATACGGTGAATTTACATCCAGATTGTCGGCGTAGTAACCGAAACGGTCAAAAACCTTTCGTTTTTTCTCGTCGGAAAGCACGTCGTTCGCTTCCTGAATTTCCTTGAATTTTTCCTCGGCGTTTTTGTCGTTCGGATTGACATCCGGGTGAAATTTACGCGCCAATTTGCGATACGCTTTTTTTATTTCGTCCGATTTCGCGTCCTTTTTTACGCCGAGTATTTTGTAATAATCTTTTTTTGCCATTTGTCATTAGTCATTAGTCATTAGTCCTTTGCGTTTTTTAAAAAATCAACAAAGGACTGATGACTAAAGACAAAATCTATTTATTAAATCCGAATGCAAATTTAATCGCTTCAAAAACTCCCAGCATTCTTTCGTAGGAAAGATGTGTGATGTAACCACGAAGTTTATTTTTCGGAACTGTCTGAATCCAATCTATATTCAACACACAATTTTCCGTAATGCCGTCTTCCTGCGTCAAAAGAATCTGCGATGGAACATCCCGAATCGTCGTTGTGGTCGGAATCACGGTTACGGCGTTCAATTCTGGAATTGCCTCATCACGGGTAATTATCAAAACGGGACGAGTTTTATCAGGTTCTTTGAATTTATGCCAATAAACATCACCGCGTTTCATAAATCTTCCCAAACCTCAATCATTTGTTCTTCTTCAATTTCAAACTCATCCGGCTGAACGGGAAATTTTCCGTAAGCCTTTCGATACATTTCTCTGACTTCTTCCTCGGAATATTTTCGTTTTCGCTTATCCTGCTGCAAAATTTTTTGTAGTGAATCATTAATGTATTGCAGACGATTTTTGTCAAAGTCTTTAGCAACCGCGTCAATTTCCGCAACTAACTTTTCATCCAGTTCAATTGTAACGCTCATAATTTTTTGAAGTATTACAAAATCAGCCGCTACCCGCAAGGAATTACAAGCTAACGGCTGATTTTTCACATAAAGTTACAAACTATTTATTCTCTTCGTCAACATCAACATATTCGGCATCAATGACATTATCATCGCCACCGCTCGAAGTTGTTGATTCGGAACCCGCGCTTGCCGAAGATGCCTGTTCAGCCGTTTCGCCCGCTTCGCCTGTCGGCGTTCCGGCTTGACTGTAAAGCACTTCCGCAATTTTATGCGAAGCAGTTTGCAGCGTTTCAAACGCGCTGTTCATCGCGTCCGCATCGCTTCCTGCTAAAGCGGTTTTCGCTTCCGAAAGCGCATTTTCGATGTCGCCCGCCGCGCTCGCGTCGAGTTTGTCTTTGTTTTCGCTGAAAGTTTTTTCAACATTATAAACAAGTCCGTCCAAGCGATTTCGCGCTTCAATTTCGGCTTTCTTCTTCTCATCTTCGCCCGCGTGTGATTCGGCTTCCTTCATCATCTTGTCAATTTCGTCTTTCGACAAACCCGACGACGACGTAATCGTGATCTTCTGCTCGCGTCCCGTGCCGACATCTTTTGCCGAGACGTTGACAATGCCGTTCGCGTCAATGTCAAATGTTACTTCAACCTGCGGAACGCCGCGCGGTGCCGGCGGAATGCCGACTAAGTGAAACTTGCCGAGCGTTTTGTTGTCCGAAGCCATCGGTCGTTCGCCCTGCATCACGTGAACTTCGACCGAGGTTTGATTGTCCGAAGCGGTCGAGAAAATTTCTGATTTTCTGGTTGGAATCGTCGTGTTGCGCTGAATCATCTGCGTCATCACGCCGCCCAAAGTTTCGATTCCAAGACTCAAAGGCGTAACGTCCAAAAGCAGAATATCCGTCTTTTCGCCGCCTAAAACTCCGGCTTGCACAGCCGCGCCAAGACCGACGACTTCATCGGGATTAACCGATTTATTCGGGTCTTTGCCGAAAAATTCCTTGACCATTTCCTGAACTTTCGGGATGCGCGTCGAACCGCCGACGAGAACGATTTCATCAATGTTTTTCGGTTCTAAACCGGCATCTTCAATCGCCTTTTTAACCGGCGGCATCAAACGGTCGAGAATCGGTTGCACGAGCTGTTCAAATTTCGAGCGCGTCAGCTTCATCACGAGATGCTTCGGTCCCGAAGCGTCAGCCGTGATAAACGGCAAATTGATTTCCGTTTCCATTGCCGAGGACAATTCAATTTTCGCTTTTTCGCCCGCTTCTTTCAGACGCTGCAACGCCATTTTGTCGTTGGTCAAATCAATGCCCTGATCTTTTTTGAACTCGTCAATAATCCATTTGACCAGAATTTCATCAACATCGTCGCCGCCCAAATGCGTGTCGCCGTTCGTTGATTTTACTTCAACGACACCTTCGCCGACTTCCAAAACGGAAATATCGAATGTTCCGCCGCCGAAGTCAAAAACCGCAATCGTTTCTTCTTTTTTCTTATCTAATCCATAAGCAAGTGCGGCGGCTGTCGGTTCGTTGACGATTCTCAGAACTTCCAGACCCGCAATTTTGCCCGCGTCTTTTGTTGCTTGTCTTTGTGCGTCGTTAAAATACGCCGGAACGGTAATAACCGCCTGACTGACACTTGATCCCAAATAATCTTCGGCGGATTGCTTTAATTTCTGCAAAACCATCGCCGCGATTTCCGGCGGACTATAATGCTTGCCGTCGGCATTGATGCGAACATCGCCGTTTGAAGCCTTTTCGACTTTATACGGCACTTGTTTGATCTCGCCCGTAACTTCGTCGAATTTGCGTCCCATAAACCGCTTTATTGAATAAAGCGTATTTTCCGGGTTCGTAACCGCCTGACGTTTAGCAACTTGTCCGACCAGACGATTTCCATCTTTGGTGAACGCGACTACCGAAGGTGTCGTGCGTCCGCCTTCCGAATTTGTAATGACAACCGGCTCGCCGCCTTCCATTACGGCGACCACCGAATTTGTCGTTCCTAAATCTATTCCTATAATTTTACTCATCTTTTAAAATCTCCAATTGTGAATTATCCCGCTTTTTAATCTCTTAAAAAAGAAATTTTCATCATTATCTTAGCCAAGAAAGATTATAATAGTTGAGTGTATCGTTGTCAAGTTTCCTACCTAGTCTTTGAAAGATATATTAAAAATTAACAACTTCCATTAAATAAGGCTCTTTCAACCAATTAACTAAAGCTCATTAACAAAGGCAGAAATCCGTGTGTAAATAATGAAATGATGTTTCTGCATTATTACTCACACACGGGCTTCTGCCTTTGCTTTCCAACTCCAGAATTAAAAGTTTTCTTTTATCTGATAAAATGCCTTGCGTCCCAAATATCGCGCCGAAGTGCCTAAATTTTCTTCGATTCTAAGCAATTGATTATATTTTGCGATCCGATCCGAGCGCGAAAGCGAGCCGGTTTTAATTTGTCCGGCGTTGGTCGCAACGGCTAAATCGGCGATGAATGAATCTTCCGTTTCGCCCGAACGATGCGAAATGACGCACGTCATATTATTTGTTTTGGCGAGTTCGATAGTGTCTAGAGTTTCGGTCAGAGTTCCGATTTGATTGACTTTTATCAAAATCGCGTTTGCCGCCGATTCATCAATCCCTTTTTGCAGAAATTTCGTATTTGTCACGAATAAATCGTCGCCGACGAGTTGGACTTTTTTGCCGATTTTGCCGTTGAGGTATTTCCAGCCGTCCCAATCGTTTTCCGCCATTCCGTCTTCGATGGAAATAATCGGATATTTTTCCGTCCACGAAATCCAGTAATCCGCCATTTCTTCGGAAAATAGTTCGCGTTTGTCGGACTTTTTGAAAATATATTTGCCGTCTTTGAAAAATTCGCTCGAAGCCGGATCGAGCGCGATCATAATGTTTTCACCCGCTTTATAACCGGCTTTGTCAATCGCTTCGAGAATTGTTTCAATCGCTTCTTCGTTCGATTTCAGATTCGGCGCGAAACCGCCTTCATCTCCAACCGAAGTCGCGTACCCTTTTGATTTCAAGACGCTTTTTAAGCTGTGAAAGATTTCCGCGCCGGCGCGTAAAGCCTCTTTAAAATTTTCCGCGACGACGGGCATAATCATAAATTCCTGAAAATCTACATTATTATCGGCGTGTGCGCCGCCGTTGATAATATTCATCATCGGCACCGGCAAAGTTTTCGCATTAATTCCGCCGATGTAGCGATACAAAGCCGTTTCCTGAAACGCCGCCGCCGCTCGCGCCGTCGCCATCGAAACGGCGAGAAGCGCGTTCGCGCCCAGATTCGATTTATTTTCCGTGCCGTCCAAATTGATTAAAGTTTCATCAACCAGCGTTTGATCGAGTGCGTCCAAACCTTCGAGTTCGTGGGCGATTTTTTCATTTACATTTTCGACTGCTTTCGTCACGCCTTTGCCCAAATATCTGCTTTTGTCGTCGTCGCGCAGTTCGACGGCTTCGTTTTCGCCGGTTGACGCGCCGCTTGGCACTGCCGCGCGTCCTTGCGTTCCGTCTTCCAGGACCACTTCTGCTTCGACCGTCGGATTGCCGCGCGAATCCAAAATTTCACGCGCCCAAACTTCTTCGATTAAACTCATTTTATAATTGCTCCTAAAAAATATATTTGTGTAAAAAACTTTTGATTAAATTTAGCCTTAAAATAAAAGAACTGCGAAAGGAATGCTTGAAATTGTTAAATGCGAATGGCATTAGACGTTTATCTTCGGCAGGAAATCGCTCACTTGAACGAAAATTTCGGGAAAGGCGACGAGATTAAATTCTTGTCCGGTGCAGTAAGTTTGTTTTGACCCAAAACCGTCCGCGCTTGGCTGGCGATAATCTTCGAGCGTTTGTTCCTGCACATTTAGCAAAAGATATTGCCGGATTCCGGCTTTTGAATACGCCAAACTTTTTGCGCGGCGGTCATATCCTAAAGTCGAATCCGAGATTTCTAAAATCAAAAAAATATCTTCCGGTATCGGATGCCGATTATAATAACTTTCAAGCGGCGGTTCGGCTAATACGATGTCGGGTTCGGGTTCGGAAAAATCATCGAGCCAAATCGGATTTTGGTTTCTGACACAAGCAATTTTGCCTAATTTTTGGATTAAGCGAGTGGCAATAATATCGTTGATTGCGGCGTGTTTTGTTCCTTTAGGCATTTTTTCGATTATCGCTCCATTCAATAATTCGATGCGGTCATCTTCATCGAAAACTCCGTTTTTAATCATCGCGTCATATTCTTTGACAGAAATTTGGCGCAGTTTGAGATTTTGACCGTCGAAAACACCGAACAACGGTTCGACTAAATGAGATGTTTCGATTACTGCTGACATAGTTTTTACCTTCCGTCCAAATTCTAAACTATTTTGCCGAAATTGTTAATTGCTTGTTTTTTCAGCGAAAAATTGCCAATATAAATCAGAAAACAAATATTTCCGAACATTTTTTTAGAAAGTGCCGAATAGACAACCCGTTTTTGCTTTCTCACCTCAAATCATTATAAATTGCATTATGAAAAAGTTAAAAATTCTGCTTCTTTTTTCGTTTCTTTTAATTCTTCCATTTACAATTTTCGCTCAGAAAAAATCGGTTGATTTGATCATTTCCGGCGGAACTGTCGTTACAATGGACGCAGCCAAGCGGTTGATTACAAACGGCGCGGTTGTGGTTGATAAAGACAAAATCATCGCGGTTGATTCGGCGGACGAAATCGCGCGGCAGTTTTCCTCAAAACAAACGATCAACGCCGACGGCAAAGTCGTTATTCCGGGTTTAGTTAACACACATACGCATATCCCGATGACGCTTTTTCGCGGGATTGCCGACGATTTGGATTTGCAGGAATGGCTGACGAAATATATTTTTCCGGCGGAAGCGAAAAATGTTACCGAAGATTTCGTGCGCGTCGGAACTCGACTTGGTTTGGCAGAAATGATTCGCGGCGGCACGACGACTTATTGCGATATGTATTATTTCGAGAGTGCCGTCGCCGACGAAACGCAGAAAGCCGGTGTGCGCGGCGTGTTGGGCGAAACCGTCATTGATTTTCCCGTTCCCGACAATAAAACTTGGAACGAGGCGATCAATTACACGGAAAAATTTCTTGATAAATGGAAAAATAATTCGTTAATTGTTCCGGCAATCGCGCCGCACGCGCCTTACACGGTTTCGACGGCACATCTGCAAGCCGTCAAAAATTTGTCGGACAAAACCGGCGCACCGATTGTCATTCACGTCGCCGAAACGCAGAAGGAAGTTGACGACAGTTTGGCGGCAAAAAAACTTCGTCCGGTTGATTATCTGGCAAGTTTAAATTTTTTGAACAATAAAGTAATTGCCGCGCACGTCGTATTTGCGACTGACGAAGAATTGGATTTATTGAAAAAATTTGGTGTCGGCATCGCGCACAATCCGCAGTCGAATATGAAACTCGCGTCCGGCGTTGCGCCTGTTCCGCAAATGTTGAAAATGGATTTGCCGGTCGGTTTGGGAACGGACGGCGCGGCATCAAATAACGATTTGGATATGTGGGAAGAAATGGACACGGCGGCGAAACTGCACAAAGTTTTCACGAAAGACCCGAAAGTCGTTTCCGCTGAACAAGCCTTTGAAATGGTGACAATTCGCGGCGCACGCGCCTTACATCTGGAAAATTTAATCGGTTCAATCGAAACCGGAAAACGTGCCGATATTGTCGTTGTTGATTTCGACTCGCTTCATCAAACGCCTTATTATAACGTCTATTCGGCTCTCGTTTATTCGACGAAAGCGAGCGATGTGCGCGACGTTATCATCAACGGCAAAGTTATAATGCGTGATCGCCGCTTGATTACTTTGAACGAAAGCGATATAAAGAAAAGTGCAAACGCATATCGCACAAAAATCATCTCAAGTTTATCGAATTAAAAAGGTAGGTTTTAATAAACTTGCCCGAAGGCGTTTTAAACGCATAATAAACGGATTATTTGTTCAGGTCGAAGGCGAGAGATTCGCTTTGATCTTTGCGGAAAATTTTAGTCCGAAAGTAATTAAGGAGACTCGAAAATGCCGCTGAAAGTCAAAAGTTTTTGCACTTCGGTTTTATTAGTTCTAATTAGTTTTTTTGTAATTAATGCGCAAACATCCGCCGATGTGATGCGCGAGCGCGTATCGAAGGCGAAAGCGTTTATAGCAGTTAGAAATTATAACGCCGCGATTTACGAACTCGAAAATATCAAGCGCGAAACGTCCGATCCGACCGTCAACGGCGTGATCAATGTTTTGCTGATGAATTCTTATCTCGAACAAGGAGATTACACACGCGCTCAGGAATTTTTGAAGGAATTGTCAAACGCTCAAAAAATCAACAAACCGGGTGGTTCGGCAAATTATTTCGCCGTTGCCGGACAAGTCGTAAAAGGAGCGCGAAACCAACTCGAACGCTATCGGGCGTTGGGTTTGAGCGTGTCAGACCGAACTTTGCCGATTGAAGCGACGGTTGATATACAGAAAATGCGCGAAACTTTGGAAGTCGTCGTTGATCAGTCGAAAACTTTGAGCAAAGAAAAAGATAATACTCCAAACGCGATGGCGTTGCTCGACGAAGCAACAAATGTCAGAAGCAGTTTGGCGAAAGACGATTACGACGCGAATCGCTGGAAAAACGAAGCCGCCGATGCGCGTGAAACGCTGGCGAGTTCGAGAAGCGTCGTTGTCAGTGCGGTTAATGATCCGACAATTGAAGCGAGCAAACCTGAACAAACTACAACTGCCTTAAATCAGCCGACAACTGTTAATTCAAATACGACGGCTGGACCAAAACCGAATCCGATAAATTCGACTTTTCAATCGGTTCCGAATATTCCTGTTGATAAACCGATAACAAATCCGGCGCAAAACGATAAAGCTAAACTTTCCGCCGAAACGGTAGCGAAAACTGCAAATCCAATCGTTCCCGAAAAACCGGAAACCGGAAAAACGCAGGAAGGTCAAAAGCCGAAACCTGAAGAAACGAAACCTGTTCCGAAAGCCGTAGAACGCCCTGTTGAAAATTCGACAGCGGAAAAAACTTCCAATCAAACTAATTCTGAAACCGTCGCCAAAATTGCGGATACTCCGAAAGACGACTCGCCGATCGCAGTCGGTTCGCTGATTGAATATGCAACTCAAAAATCAAATCCGATTTACCCGACAACGGCGAGAAGTATGCGAATGACGGGCGTTGTCCGCATTGAAGTCGTCGTTGACGAACAGGGACAAGTTGCAGAAGTTCAAAAATCGAGCGGACCTTCACTGCTGCGCGGTGCGGCGACTGATGCGGTGAAAAAATGGAAATTCAAACCTTTCACCCGCGACGGCGAACCTGTCAAGGCAACCGGCTTTGTCAGTTTTAATTTTACTCTCTAAAGTTAAAAATTACGTTTTTTTGTAAATGCACCAGCCGAACAGTTGATTGAACGTAAAGCGCGGCAATTGCTTTGTTTTGGTTGTTCACGATTTTTGTTTTTATGAAGGAATTACGTAATTTAATATCGCAGAACGAACTGAAAAAAAAACTGCAAACGGACACCGAAAAGAGAACGACCATCTCATTTTATCAGTATCATCCAATTGATAATCCGCAGGAATTTCGGGATAAATTTTATGAAATGCTGGAGAGTTTCGGCGTTTTGGGAAGAATTTACATCGCCGCCGAAGGCATCAACGCCCAAATCAGCGTTCCCGAAAAAAAATTTCAAAAGTTCAAAAAATATCTCGGTTCGATAGATTTTCTCAAAAACATCCGGCTCAACATTGCGGTTGAAGACGACGGGAAATCTTTTTGGGTTTTAAATGTCAAAGTACGGAAAAAGATCGTCGCCGACGGCATCGAAGACGAAACCTTTTCGATGGAACGTAAAGGCGCGTATGTTGATGCCGAACAGTTTAACAAACTGACCGAAAATCCCGATACAATCGTCGTTGATATGCGGAATTATTACGAATATGAAGTCGGGCATTTTGAAAACGCGCTCGAAGTTTCAAGCGACACTTTCCGCGACCAATTGCCGATGGCTGCTGCAATGCTGGCGGACAAAAAAGATCAAAATATAATAATGTACTGCACCGGCGGAATTCGCTGCGAAAAGGCGAGCGCGTATCTTTTGCACAACGGTTTTACAAATGTTTTCCATCTCGAAGGCGGCATTATCGAATATGTTCACAAAGTTAAGGAAAAAGGATTAGAAAATAAATTCAAAGGCAAAAATTTTGTCTTTGACAATCGTTTGGGCGAACAGATTTCCGGTGAAATTATCAGCAATTGTCACCAGTGCAGCGAAAAATCCGACACGCATCGCAACTGTGAAAACAGTGCGTGTCATTTGTTGTTTATTCAGTGCGAAAAATGTTTTGAGAAACTGAACGGCTGCTGCAGCGAGGAATGTTTTGAAATTACAAAACTGCCGCTCGAAAAGCAAAAAGAATTGCGGCGCGACCAACATAGACAGTCAAAATCATTTAATAATAGCCAAAACCGCTTGCGGGCGAGATTTTTTGATGTTCGCGGTAAATAATGCCGCGCTGAACGATTATTTTAATCCAAATTTTCCTTCATTTCCTTCAACGCCAGACGTTCAACTATTTCGCCGCCGATCAAATGATTCTCGATGATTTCCGGCACGTCTGCGGCGCGAACCTGTGCATACCAAACGCCTTCGGGATAAACCAAAACTGCCGCGCCAACCGAGCAAAAACCGACTGAACTGCAATCGGTCAGCATAATTTCCCCGCCCGGATTTCTGCCTTTCGATTCTTTGCCGTAACGCAGATTTCTTTTTTGTAATTCTTCTTCAAACGCGGCTTTGACTTCCGCGCTTCCAACCGCCGCGCAGGATTTTCCGTTACAAACAAAAACGTGATGTCTAATCGGCGCGGCTGCAACCGGCGCGAGTTTTTCCAGTTTTTCACGATCTTCAATAAATTCGGGTTCGCTCATAAATCAATTACCGGCAAAAATTAAACACTATCAAAAAATGTGTTTATTATGTAACACCGAGCGCGTCGGTTAATGATATATTTATACACATCGAGCAATTTTACATTTTTATTTCGCGCCTTTTCAATTTGTGAGCGCGAGATTTGGGAATCGAAAAGGAATATGACGCCGCGCAGGAAGAAATGCCCCGTCTTTATTTCAGCCAGCAGAAAGCGTGGGAGGAAGCCGAAACAGCAAAACGAGAAGCCGAACGTGCCAACTTTGCCAAAGACGAATTTTTACAGCTCGTTTCGCACGAATTTCGTCCGCCGCTGATGACCATCAAAATACTCGCCTCCTTGCTGCAAGACGGCGGCGAAACGGAAAAAGAACGCCAAGAACATTTAAATGTTATTACGGCGGAATGCCATTACCACAATCATAAATTGTGAGACACAACCCTAAATTTTATTAAATTTTGTTTACTATATTTTGCAAACTGAATTTAATTTTCCGATTATGTTATTATTTATTAAATGCTGTGTATTTGAAGGTTGGTTTTTAGAAAAGAATGGCTGTCGGTATTATCATTCACGTTATTGTTGGCGCGGAAAAACGCACGGAGTTTTTCGCGGAAGAAAGCATTCGTTTCGGTTCTACTGAAAGCAGCAATTTACAAATAAAGACCGGCAAAATATCGGTTACGGGAATTTGGCTTGAATTGGAATTGGAGGAAGATGTTTACCGCATTGTCAATTACAATGAATCGTTGAATTTGCGGCATAACGGCAGACCGATCCGTCGCTTTGTCGGAATTCGGGACGGCGATGTAATTGATATTGCCGACACTGATATTTCCTTTTCATTTTTTTCGCTGGCATCGCAATCTTCGATGATTACGACGAACCGCGAACCGCATATCGCGCAGTTTATCGAAACCGCCGCACTCGATTCTGCTTTTACGCCGCAGCGCGACGATGCAAAGGCTTTTCTGCGCGAATTTGTCCGTGAACTCTCCCGCGAAATTTCATGGACGACAAAACTTATAATTTTGGTTCTGGCGGTCGGTTCGATCAGCGGAATTCTCTATCTTGGCTACGCTTTTAACAGCGAACAACAGAAAAACCGCCAATTAACTGAACAGCAAAGCGAATTAGTACGCCAATTGCAGGACAAAATAGTACAGACCAACGATCAGATCGGAGAACTCGATAAATCCAACAAAGACATAATGAAGACGGTTTCGCTCACCCAAAACGTGCGTGTCGAATACGGCAACGGCGTTTGTTTAATCGTCGGCGTTTATGATTTGGTTGATCGCAAAACAGGTAAAACTCTGCGTTATCCTAATCCGCAGGATTTTGAGCCGAGCCAGTTTGAACCGACACCTTCGGAGGAGCAAATTCCGTCCGGGCAAATGCCGATGGGTTTGACCACTGAAGGCAGCGGAAGCGCGGTCGAATATGACTTTATTGGGACGGGATTTCACGTCGGAAGCGGTTTTATATTGACTAACCGCCACGTTCTTCAGCCTTGGGAAGAAGACGATTTGGTCAAACAAATGATGAAGGAATCAAACGGGCGGGCGCGAATTAAACGGCTGGTTATTTATTTCCCGAATTTTCCGCAGCCTTTTCCCTTGAAAATTCGTCAAATCGGTTCGCGCGAAGATTTGGCAGTCGGTTCGATTGATGAAAGTTTGCTTTCGCCCGATATTCCGGTTCTTCCGCTCGATGCCGATTCGACAGCCGTTTCCGTCGGTAAAACGGTGGTTACGATGGGTTATCCGAACGGACCGGACAGACTTCTTGCGATGGTTGACGACGATGAAGCTAAATTAATCAATTCGCGCTTCGGAGGTTCGCGTCAGTCTTTAATAAATTTTTTGGCTCAATCACGCAAAATCGTTCCGCTGACCACGCAGGGCGCGATTACGGATTTAGACGCGCGGCGAATCGTCCACGACGCGAAAACTGCCGAAGGCGGTTCGGGTGCGCCGCTTTTCGGACAGACCGGCAAAGTAATCGGCGTAAATTTCGGCGTTTTCACCGGAAGCAATGCGGCAAATATGGCAATTCCGATCCGTTTCGCCATTGATTTATTGAAACGCGCCGGATGGAAAACGCCCGAAGAGATTAAAAATGAAGCCGTCAATCAAACTCAAACAGCCGGCGCAAATACAAACAGTTCTGTTGTTCAAAATAAACCGCAATAATAATCCGAAAAATAAAAAGAGAGCATTTTAATTAAAATGCTCCCTTTTTCCTAAGGTTAATAAAATTCATTTCAACTTCGCATCGAAAGACTGCTAAGTAAACTGTTTTGACAGTTTACTTAGCAGTCTTTTTCAGTTTGTTTAATGAGTATCGTAATTGGCGACCGGATAATCTCCGTTCACTCCGAAGGTTCTGAACGTCACTCCGTCGCTGCTGTTAATCACGTAAAACGTCGAGTTCTGCGGACGATAGACCGAAACATCTGTTTTACCGTCGCCATCGTAATCATTCTGCGTCGGTAAATCCGGCTTCGCTCCAAACTGCACCGAATAAATGCTGTTGTCCGAACTTCTCAAAATA
>JBBSIE010000091.1:0-17253 GCA_038232235.1 Pyrinomonadales bacterium
CTTTCGCGCACGCGGTCGCCCTGTTCGTCGCGTTTGGCGGTATTTAAAATCGCAAAATTTTCGCCGCTGACGATTGATTGAATATTCTGTTCAAAATTCAAACCGAACAGTTTGGCAATTGTGCCTTTTGATTTGGCTTCGGCTTTGACGAGATAATTTTTGCTGTTGGAAATGTTTTCAACTGTAAAACTAAGGTCGGCGACTTCAATGCCGCGCAGCAGCAGTTTGCTGAATTTTCCTTCATAAACCAAACTTTCACCGGCTTTAAACGGTTCGGCTTTGGCTGATTTTTGCGCGAAAACCGAAACACAGGCAAGACAGCAAATTATTAGAAGAAAGTAAAGTAACTTTTTCATTCGTGAATCTTTTATTCGTAAATCGTAATATTGCACCTAAATTTATCACAAATTCAGCCTATTTTGTGAAAAATTATCTGAGAAAAATCGCTTTGACCAGCAAAACCGACCACGCGAAAAGCAAACCTAAAGCGGCGCGGTATTCGCGGTAACGCAGATATAAACTCATATCAAACTTTGTTTCAGACGCTTCGTAAGCCGTAAATCGCGGAAAGAAAAGTGGAACTTTCCCGGCATATTCTTTATAATCCGCGCCGAAAATTTCGGTCAATTCCTTCGCTTCGACGCGCATCACCGGCAAATAGATGCCTAAAAATAAGACGATAAAGACGAGTCCGAGCCACCACACGCCGGACGCAATCGTAAAACCCACGCCCAAAATAAAACTTCCCAAATAAAGCGGATTGCGCGTAAAACTATACGGACCGGAAACCGCCAGATTTTGATTTTTGCGAATATGACCGGAAGCCCACGCGCGAATTAAAATGCCGACAATCGCAATCGCGCCGCCGATTGCCAGAGTTATAGGCGCGGGACGCGCAAAAATCAAAAATACAATGCCGAACAGAAAACCGAGCGGCACACGAAAGCGTTGAATTGATGTTCCGCTTCTTTTACTCATTTATTTTTCGATCAAAAACAATAGTTCCTGATTTCCTTTTTCGATTTCCCGCGTCCATTCATTCGTCCAGCGCATCGTTGCCATCACGTTTTTTTTGTAATTAACTTTTACAAAATCAATTACTTTACCCGAACGCGCCAAAATTTCACAGAGTTCTTCGGCAGTCGCTTTGCCATTTGAATTATAGGACAAAATGATATGTTTGGCATTTGTGCGGGCGAGCAGTTTCTCAATCGCTTCGACTGCCATAAATCGTCCCGAATCGCTTTTTCTAAATTCTTCAAAAGCCGAGCCTGCCAGCGCGTCGGAAGTGTCGCAGCGTCTTTTAGCTTTGCCAAAAACTTGCGGTTTGTCGTTCAAAACAATCGTCGTCCACAAATGATAATAAGCCGCGTAACGCACGCGCGACGGCGGCATTTTTTCGTTGTTCGAGCCGTAAGGCGGATCAAAATACGCTAAATCAGCTTCGACTTTTTCTATTGTTTTGAAAATATCATCATTGTAAATTTCGTGTTCCTTTGCCGATTCAAAGAGTTTCGGAACTTCCAATTTCATCTTCTTAAATGAACGCGGCGACCATTCATTCAAATACGATGAAAAATGTCCGAGTGTGCTGTCAACTTTGTCCAAAGCCAAGATTAAACTCGTCAAAATAACCGCTTTTTCGATTTCGTCCAAATTCAAATTGTCAATTTCTTCCCGCATCGCGTCTAGTTTGCGCGTGTTGTGAATCTGCCAAGGCTTTTTGAAACCGTCGGTTTCCGAAGAACTTTTTCCGTTCAAAACGCCGCCGTAATTTTCAGTGAACCAGCCGTCTTTTTCTGGCAAAGCGTTCAAATGATTGATAATTTCCCGA
Source organism: Pyrinomonadales bacterium (assembly GCA_038232235.1). Lineage (GTDB taxonomy): Bacteria > Acidobacteriota > Blastocatellia > Pyrinomonadales > Pyrinomonadaceae. Next base: position 1,835 of record JBBSIE010000091.1, read on the forward strand.
TAAAACTTCGCGTCCCTTTTGTTTTTCAAATAACACAAACCGAAAATCTTTGACCAAACGGCGATGTCGTTTGAGATAATTTTGTAACCGATTCGGGCAAATGCCTGCGAAACGCGCGTCGTTCCGGCGAAACCGTCAAAAACGCTTTTTGGTTTAACTTTACCAGCGAGCCGCAAAATATCAGGCAGAAGTTTCAGCTTTGAACCGGCGTATTTTACGCCTTCGGTTTCGGGACAGATCACTTTTTGAGAAACGGCTAAAGACATTTGGCTTGAGTTAATTCTAATCTTTTTTGCGCCGCCCGCAAAACCGTTTCAACTTCGATGTCCATACAAATCCAATTACCGCAATTTCGGCGATGACAATCTACGCGGCAAGAAATATCGGTTCTCTCGACACAAATATCGTCTTCGTTCGGACTTCCGTTGCGCCACCACTCGGTCGGACCGAAAATGCCGACGACGGGCGCGCGTGCGGCAACTGCCAGATGTGTCGGCGCGGTGTCGCCGCCGATGTAGATTTTTGCTTTTTTTGCCAGTTCGTAAAAACCTTTCAAACTCGGCTGCGCGAGCAAGACTTTGCCCGATTTGCTGTTTTGTAAAACTTTTTCTGCCAGATTTATTTCGTTCGGCGCGGTTGTAATTACCGAAATTAAGTTATTTTCTTCCCAAAGTCTGTCCGCCAACGCGCCGAATTTTTCCGCGTGCCAGAGTTTCGTCGCCCAGCCGCCCGCCGGGTTTAGAATCGCAAAATTCGCGTCTGTTTGTGCAATAATTTCTTCAGCTTCTCGTTTGTGTTCTTCGTGCGTGAAAATAGGAAATTCGAAATTGCTGTCTGGAACGGAAATATTCAATGCTTCGCCGGCGAGTTTCAGATTTTTAACAATAATATGCGTTTCTTGTGCAACTTTTATTTTATCGGTGAGAAGAAAACGGCTGACCGGCTCGCGCAGATTCTGTTTGGCAAATCCGTAAATCTTTTTTGATTTGGCAAGTTTGGCGATAGTCGAAGATTTCAGCAAACCTTGAAAATCGAGCGTTACGTCAAACTTTAACGCGCGAAGTTCGCGCAACTGCTGTCGCGCCGCCGAAACGGAATTTCCGAACTGTTCGCGTTTTCTCAAAGATTTCGTGTCTATTTCAATTAAATGCGAAAGAAACGGGTTGCCCCTGAGAATTTCTGCCGCGCTCTTTTCGACTGCCCAAGATATTTCCGCCTCCGGCAAAGCGCAGCGAATCGCCGCCAGCGCGGGCAAAGTATGCACCAGATCGCCGATGCTGCTGAGTTTGACAATGAGAATTTTCATCACTTGTTTGATAGTAAATCTTGAACGGGAAATTCTGAAACGCCTGAACGACAATTTAGTTCTGAAAATAATCTCTAAAAATTCTGGCAACGTTTACCTAAAAGTTTTATTCTATTAAATTAGGGTTTGGTTAATCCTTGATTTACCTTATGAAAAATCCGAATAATCCGAAACGCGATTTACGTCCGGCACTGGTTTTTCTGACCGGCGATATGCTTGCTGTGCCGATTCCGCTTGAGCGTAAAGAAGTTATTTTAGGACGCGCTCTCGGCGCGGACGTGCGAATAAACGATACGAAAATCTCGCGCCGCCACGCCCACATTATAACTGTTTTTGATGCTGAAACAGAACAGACAAAATATATTTTAAAGGATTTGATTTCCAAAACCGGCACGCTTTTGAACGGGCTGAAAATCAGCGAGGAAGTTTTGCAGAACGGCGATAAAATTGCCGTTGGCGAACATATTTTTCGTTTTGAACTGCTCGACGAAATTGACCGCGAATACCATCAGCAGATTCGCCGTCTGATTTATCACGATGATTTGACCGGACTGCTTTCGAGCCGTTCTTTTTTCTCCGAACTCAGGCGTGAAGCGGCTCGCGCCCAACAGGATAAAAAACCGTTTTGTGTTTTGATGATGGATATTGATTTTTTTAAAGATGTCAACGACACTTACGGACATGTGACGGGGAGTAAAAATTTAGAAGAAATCGGTTTAGCCATCACCCGGCATTTGCGGGTCGGTGATGTCGCGGCACGATTCGGAGGAGAAGAATTTGCGGCATTTTTGCTCAACGCCGATCTTGCACAGGGAATCGTTGCGGCGGAAAGAATCCGCACGGAAGTTAAAGATTATAATTTTAGCGTTATCCGACAAGGTAAGGTGTCAGACGCGCATCACGTTACAATCAGCATTGGCGTTGCCTGTTTCCCGAAAGATTCAAAAGACCCGATTGAACTGATCGAAATGGCTGATTCCGCGCTTTATCACGCCAAACGTGAAGGCAGAAATCGCGTCTGCACGTATCGGGATATAAACATTGAGGAAGTATTAAATAAATCACTGCCGCCGCGCAATGAATAATTTTGCAACTTTTAGTTTCATTTTGACGTGAAAGACGGACGATGTGTGCGTTTGAAATTGAAAACAAACTCGCAGGTTTAACTAAAAGGACGAAAGATTTTTTTTAATGCTAAAATAACAGGTTCTTATTTTACCGAACAGACGTTTTTCAAAGCGTTTTGATATAATTTTAATTGTGATTACAAAACTCAATCTTGCCAGCCAGCCGTTTCGCAACCGGACGCTGCCATATATGCTCGCAATGCTCCTTCTGGCTGTCGCCGTGGCGGGCGCGGTAATTTCTCTCGCCGAGTTGAGCAATATCAACAAACGCGACGAACTCGCCAGAGCCGATATTCAAAATATGCAGTCGGAAGTTCAGGAATTAAAAGGCAAAGGCGAAAAAGTTCAGCAGCAATTGTCGCCCGAACAGCGCGAACTGCTCGTTGCCGCGCACAAACTCGTGGCGAATAAATCATTCGGCTGGTCGCGTCTGTTTGCCGATTTGGAATCTCTGCTGCCCGGCGGAGTCAGTGTTTCGCGGATTGCCGTTGAAAATATCTACAAAGACGGCGATCAAACCAAAGCCGAATTGGACTTTAGCGTTTTGAGCCGCAATTATCAGAGCGTTATTACGATGATTGATAGTATGAACAGTTCGGGGATTTTTCAAGCCGAACTGCGCGGGCAGGATTTGCAGAAAACCGAAAATTCAAGTTATACGGAATACAGTTTGCACCTGATTTACGCGCCGCGTTACAGTTACGCGCCTGCCGCGCCGCAAAGCGATGTCGCGCAGAACGGAGGCAATCAATAAATGAACGAAAATTTTGAGTCAAATGAATCGGCGGAAATAAAAAAAGAGCCGGAAATGATTGTCAACAATTACGGCAGTTCAAAAGATGATGCCGTCGTCATCGAAGAAGAAACGCGCACCGTTCTGCTGACCGAAGACGAAACCATCGTTTTTGAAAAAGAGCCGCGCATTGACATCGTGCCGAAAAATCGTCCGCGCAAAGTTTATGCGGGAATGTGGGGACCGCTCGAAATCGCCACCGTCGGCGTAGGAATGCTGGCGATTTTAGCCGTGATAATTCTTATCGTTTTGGTCGTTCTGCCCGCGCAGAAACAGCTCGAAGCCGATAAAGCGAAACGCGACCAACTGGAAACTGAATTAATTTCGTCGCGCGGTAAATACGGAACGATTACTACAACCGAAGCGCGCGTGGCGGAATTGATAAATAGTGCCAACGATTTTGAATCAAATTATCTGCGAACAGAGGCGACCGGAAAAACCGAACTTTACCAGCGGCTGAACGGTTTCATCAGCGCGTATAATTTGACCAACACGAGCGGACCCGATTACGCGCCGCTGGGAATTGCGGATAATTCTAGCAATAAAAATGAAGCCGAGCGCGGCAGAGAAAAATTTCAAAGCATTTTTCCGGGCGTTTATGTAACTACAACCGTCGAAGGATCGTACCAAAATCTGCGGCGGTTTATCAGAGAAATGGAAACCAGCAATCAGTTCGTCGTCATCAGCGCGGTCGAATTGCAGCCGGCGGAAAATAAAGAGAAAAATGACACGAACACGCCGACGCAAGCGTCAATCAACACCGTAACCGTCAATCCGACGAATGAATTCGGCGTTCCGCAAAATCCGGTTCAGCAGACCGTTTCAGTCGCGCCGCAAACAAAAGCCGTGCGCGGCAAAACACACGGCGAAACGGTTACTTTGAGATTAGAAATGGCGGCTTATTTTCGCCGCCCGAATTTTCAGCCGACGGAAGTTGAGGTCAGCACTCAATAGTTTTAAGAAAGATGAAAATTTTTGAAGGAAAAACTCCGACGGAACGGAACAAACTAATCGCGGCAATCGTGCTTGGCGTGATGGCTGTCATTGCGCTGACTTATACTTTTAGCGGAATGTTTTTTAGTTCCAAGAAAAAACCGACTGTTACCGTCAGCGTTTCGCCGACACCGACACCGAAAACATCAACGACGGGCGACACGCAGAATGCGTCGCTACCGAGTCAGGAAGATGTAAATTTTCAATATACGACCACGCCGGTTATTTATAATCCCGACAAATTCTACGCGCCAGATCCGGGCAGAAATATTTTCGCGTTTTACGAACCGCCGCCGCCGACTCCTTATGTTACGCCTGTGGCAGTTGTTAAACCACCAACGGCTGAACCGCTCCCGAGTCCAACGCCGCCGCCGCCGATTCAGATTGGTTTCGTTACGCCGCAAAGCGTTTATTCCGGCTCGAAAACTTTTCGTCTGGAAGTCAGCGGCGATAAATTTACGCCCGATTCGGTAATTTTATTTAACGGCAGTCAGCTTCCGACGACTTATATCAGCCCGCAAAAACTCGTGGCTGATATTCCGGCAAACCTGATTAGCGATGAAGGCGCAAAGGTTGTTACCGTCATTGCGCCGGGCGGACTTTATTCAAATAATATTTCGCTCAACGTGCAGGCGCCGCCGACACCCGGATTTCAATATATCGGGATGATCGCGCGGAAGCGTTATAACAACGACACGGCATATTTTCAGGAAGAAGGCAAACAAACGCCGATCAGCGGACGTTTGAACGATGTTGTCGGCGGACGTTTTCGTCTGGTCAGTATTTCGCCGGAGGAAACGATTTTTGAAGACGTTAATCTGGGTTTCAAACACAAACTCGCGCTTTATCGTCCCGCGCCCGGACAAAACACGGCTTCTAACAACCCGAACACGCCGCGAATGATTTCACCGAACGGAATTCCGAACAGAGTTCCGAGAGGCGACAACGGAACTCAGTTTAATAACCAATACAATCAACCCGCGCCGACATATAATGCTCCGCAAGTTGAAATTCCGGGCATTCCGAGCAATATTCCGCGTTACAATCCGACACCGCAAAAACAGCAAACGCCTGCGCCGAAAACGAATGACGAGGATGACGATGATGGAGATAATTAGTAAAAGCCCAAAGTCCAAAGTCCAAAGTCTAAAGTTAAAGGACAAAGGACAAACAGGAATGTCTCTGATTGCGGTAATGGCGGTGATGACGCTTTTTGCGATTGCACTGCTCGCCGTTGCGCCGACTGTTCAGCAGGGAATTCAGCGCGAAAAGGAACTCGAACAAATCAGACGCGGCGAGGAAGTCGCCGAAGCGATTAAGCAGTACGTCATATTTTACAGAGGCGCAAAACTTCCGAATTCGATGGATGATCTGCTCGAAGGTCTTCCGCAAGGCACGAAAAAACGTCAGATTCTGCGACCTTCGGCGGCGGTTGATCCGCTTTCGGCAGACGGTAAATGGCTTTTGGTAAAGCCTGAGAGCAAAACATTTATAAATTTCGGAAGGCGTGTACAGATTTATAATAACGGCGTTTTACCGGCAAGTCCCGGACAAATTTTTGATCGTTACGCCCTTCCTCTCGTCAACATTATTAACACGAAGAGCGACGATGATCTCAAGGAAGCCGATGAAGATGAAACCGATGTTACGACTGAAAACACGCCTTTCATCGGAGTCGTCAGCCAAAGCCGGAGTCCATCCGTCATCTCTTATTACGGCATCGAAAATCACAGCAAATGGGTTTTCACGCCGCTTTTCCGCAGCACGGGTGCGTCCGCGGTGAGAGCCGGAAACGGCGGAGGTTCTAATTCCGTGAATTTCGGAAATTCAATTAGCAATCAGCAAAATAGAAAATAAGCAAAGAACGAAATTCCAGATTCCACAATATGACATCTAATTTATTTTACTTTCTTTAAACTGAAAGTTCGCGCAATCGAATCAGTTTGGTTGCGAATCGAGCGCAATTTACTGCGTTCTCCGTCAAAACGCAGAACATAAACGTCATCGCCGGTTTGGAGAAAATAAAATCTGCCGCTCATATTGCGTCCCGAACGCACGAATTCGTAATTATAAACTTTGCCGTTCATCGCGCCTTTGAAATTTTCCTCTTTTCCGGCGACAAAACCGAGATTAAATTGAAGTTTAGTTTCTTCATCGCGTATCAAATCGTTCAGCGGCTGATTCGGACTAAGCGACAATTTGCGAATTTCGAGATGTCCGTCCTTTCTGTCGCCATAAACATATTCGACATTTGGACTTGTTCTTGAGGGCGTAACGGTCATCTTCCACGCCGCTTCCGGCAATTCAAATGTGTATTCGACATCCGCGTTGTTAAAAGTTTGGCTTTGGGCAAACGCCGAAGCGCACACCAAAAGACCGACGAGCAAAGAAAATAAACAGGAGAGTTTTGTTAATTTCATAAAATTTTTCCTTTATCTGTTTAGATAATTATTAACTTATTTTAAATTATTACGGGAAATTACAAAATATTAGATGCGGATTGGTTCTTTGTCAGTTGTCTTTTGTTCTTTATTTTCGCGGTTTGATAAATTTTTGGTGAAGCTCGGAAGTTAGTATTTTTACTGCCGATATGCGAAAAAAGCACAAAGAAATGCAGAGAAAACCTCACAATACTCTGCGAAACTCTGCGTCTCTGCGTGAGAAATCTTTTTCACGCAGAGACGCAGAGTTTCGCAGAGAAAGAAAGCAGGTAAGGAAACAAAAAACAATTTAACCTATGCGACATATTGATAAGCCGAAGATATTTTTCGTCCTTTCTCGATTTTTTCGCGTCTAATGTAGCGGATGACTTTTTGATAAGTTCTAAAGCAATCAATAATCTTTGAGGTAAAACAATGACAAACAGATTTTCTTTTATTCATAAATTTACGGCTTTTTTTATGCTGTTGGCAATGTTTGCGCCCGTTTTGGTGATCGGCGCGTATGCACAAATAATGCCGAAAACGAGCGCGAAATCTTTGACCGAAGAACAAAAGATTCTACACGTTCTCAATCGTTTGGGTTTTGGTGCGCGTCCGGGCGACGCTGTACGGGTTAAAGCGATTGGATTGAACAAATATATCGAACAGCAGCTTAATCCATTTTCGATCAGCGACACGCTCGCCGACGCGAAAATCAAAAATCTGGAAGTTTTAACTTTGTCGAACGAGGAAATTTTTGCCAAATATCCGACACCGAAAGCGGTTCTGCAAGCGGTTGCCAAAGAAAACGGTCTGACCAAAAGCGATGTCGCGCAGCTCAAGGCAAAAAATAAAAACAACGCCGACGCGATGATGTCCGACGAAAAAAATGATACAAAAAACGATTCACGGATCAGTGAAGATGAACGGCAAAAACTTCAGCAGGAGGTCGCCGAAATTTATAAACAAAACAATCTTGGTCGTCCGCAGCAAATCACTCAGCAGTTAAACGCTTCGCGGATTATGCGGGCAGTTTATTCCGAGCGTCAGCTTCAGGAACAAATGGTTGATTTTTGGTCAAATCACTTTAACGTCTATGCGAATAAAGCGGCGGTGCGCTGGTTTTTGCCCGAATATGACCGCGATGTGATTCGTCCGAACGCTTTGGGAAATTTTAAAGATTTGCTGCTAGCGACGGCGAAAAGTCCGGCGATGTTGTTTTATTTGGACAATTTTCAATCGGTTTCGCCGAATATGCAGGCAAATAATGCCAATCGCAATCGGCAAATGCAAAACGGTCAATTAAATCCGCAAAGACGCGAGCGAATAAAAGAGCGTCTTGGTTTAAACGACGCTGAACTCGATGCGCGTATGAAACAACAGCAACAGCGTCAGAATCAAGCGAAAAAACAAAAACGCGGCATCAACGAAAATTACGCCCGCGAATTGATGGAACTGCACACTTTAGGCGTTGACGGCGGTTACACGCAAAAAGACGTTCAGGAAGTTGCGCGTTGTTTCACCGGCTGGACAATCGTTGATCCGCGCGGTTATCGAAGAATGGCGGCGAGTATGATAAACGGCACGGAAGACAAACGCGCGATGCGGCAGGCGAAAGCGTTGGGTTTGCCGGAAAACGCGGAAAGCGGAACTTTTTATTTTAACGAACGCGCCCACGACACGGGCGAAAAAACCGTTCTCGGTCAAAAAATCAACGAAGGCGGAATGAAAGACGGTTTGAAAGTGCTGGATATTCTCGTCAACAATCCGGCGACGGCGAAATTTATCGCCCGCAAATTGGCGATCAAATTCGTTTCTGATAATCCAAGCGACGCGCTTGTTAATCGCGTTGCCGATGCGTTTCACAATTCAAAAGGCGACATCAAAACGACGCTTCGCGCACTTTTTACCGACAAGGAATTTTACGCGCCGGAAAATTACCGCGCCAAAATCAAAACGCCGTTTGAACTGGTCGTCAGCGCGATTCGCACCGTCGGCGCAGATACCAACGGCGGACAAGTTCAGGCATTGCTGACGAAAATGGGCGAACCGCTTTACGGCTATATCGCGCCGACGGGTTATCCCGATATGGCGGAAGATTGGGTAAATACTGGCGCGTTGCTCGAAAGAATGAATTTTGCCGTCGCTCTGGCAAGCAACCGGATTCGCGGCACAAAAGTTGATTTATCAAAATATCAAGCCGGAAATAAACAGGAAATTCTCAACAAAGCAATCGCCGGACTGCTCGACAATGAAATTTCGCCGAACACGAAAGCGATGCTTTCAAAACAGATTGATCAGCCGTTGATCGAACCGAAACTTGACGACACGACTGAAACGATGATGGAAAATACTTCAATGCAAACCGAAAAAGGCGGCGGAAGGCGCGGACTCGGTAAACAAGCGCAACTGCTTCCGCCGAGCGGCGATGTCGAAGTTTTCAAAGTCGTCGGTCTGATTTTAGGTTCGCCGGATTTCCAGCGGCAATAGATTTTTATTTGAATCAAAATTAGATATTTGCAAATTTTTTCTGTGTAACTCTGTGAATTCTCGGTGATCTCTGTGTAAAATATCAACTTTAACACAGAGCCGACAGAGTGCTGCACTGAGTTTCGCTGAGATTTTTTCTATACTTTGATTCACATTTTTAGTGATGAATTTTTGAAAATAAAAACGACTAAACAATCAAATTAAACGTCTAAAATATGACGGACATTTTGATAGTAATTTCAGAGGTTAAAGCAATTATGGACAGAAGATATTTTTTGAAAGCGAGCGGAATCGGTTTAGCGAGTTTCGGTTTGATGAGCGTCGCGCCGACATTTCTGCATCAATTTGCAAACGCGGCGGCATTGCCGACAAATGACGTTTTCGGCAAAAAGAAAATTTTGATCACGATTTTTCAGCGCGGCGCGGTTGACGGTTTGAATATGGTCGTGCCTTACGGCGCAAGCGAATATTACGATTATCGCAGTTCGATTGCGATTCCGAAACCGAACCAAACGGACGGCGCAGTTAATTTGGACGGATATTTCGGGCTTCATCCGTCGCTCGCGCCGTTTGAAAGTTTTTGGAAAAATAAGCAGCTTGCGATCGTTCATTCGGCAGGTTCGCCCGACAATACGCGCTCGCATTTCGACGCGCAGGATTATATGGAATCGGCAACGCCGGGCGTAAAATCCACTAAAGACGGCTGGTTAAACCGTGTTCTGCAAACGAAAATCGAAAAAGACGCTTCGCCGTTTCGCGCCGTCGCGTTAAATCCGCAAATTCCGCGCAGTTTGATGGGACGCGCTCCGACGATTGCGATGAACAATCTCGCCGATTTCGCCATCAACGCGGGCGCGTTCACCAATGCAGTGCAGGGCGGATTTGAAGGCATCTGGCAGCAAAAAGCATCCGACAGTTTGGGCGACACGGGAAAAGAAACTTTTGAAGCGGTAAATTTTCTGAAAAAAGCCAATCCCGCGCAGTATAAAGCGGCAAACGGCGCACAATATCCGAATTCGCAATTCGGGCGTTCGTTATTGCAAATCGCGCAGTTAATCAAAGCAAATGTCGGTCTGGAAGTCGCGTTCGCCGAAATCGGCGGTTGGGACACGCATTCCAATCAGGGAAGTTCGCGCGGACAACTCGCCAATAATTTGCGCGATTTCAGCCAATCAATCGCCGCGCTCGCCGCCGATTTGGGCAAGCAAATGGATGATGTCGTAATTTTAACGATGTCGGAATTCGGCAGAACCGCACGGCAGAACGGCACGGGCGGAACCGACCACGGACACGGCAACGCGATGTTTATTCTCGGAAATTCCGTCAAAGGCGGCAAAGTTTACGGCGATTGGAAAGGTTTGAAAAACGACCAACTTAACGAAGGACGCGATTTAGCCGTTACGACCGATTTTCGAGACATCTTCGGCGAAATTTCATATAAACATCTCGGCAACCGGAATCTCGATAAAGTATTTCCGGGTTATTCGACAAATGCAAGTAAATTCAAGGGTTTTCTGAGCTAAACTCCAAGAAGAAATTTACAGGGATGACAGGATGAACAGGGATAAATCGAATTATTTTGAAATCTCATTTATCCCGTCATCCCTGTAAATTTTTTTATTGCGTTTTTCATTACTTGTTTCGATTCCGCCGCAAATTGTTTTTGCAGCATTCGACTAAATGGATAACCGATTTTTGCCAGAAGATGTTCGGGCTGTGAGAAAGCGAATAAATCGTACCAAACCGATTTATCTTTTTTGTGAAATTCAACGCTGAAACGCTCTTCGCCGCGTTCGCCGTGTTCGGTCAGCGTTCCGTAGGCGAAGCCGTATTTTTCAATATCGGCATCGGTTTCCTCAAAAACATAAACGATTCGCGCGGCGTTCAGCGACCAAAAACCGAAATGTTTGATAATAATCGCAACGGTTTCGCTAATCTCAATCGGTGTCGTGTTCGGATATAATTTCACCCAATCCAAATCAAACATTTTCCAATTTTTAACGGCTTCGACGGCTTGCCAATAATCATTTTCGCCAGTTCCGATTTGTATTCGATTGTGGTCAATATTGTAACCGTCGGGCGCGTTGCCGCTGCTCGAAAAACCAATTTCAGAATATGAAAAAGGTTCGCCTCGCTGCTTTTCGATGAACTGCGCGATTGATTTTTCGTCCGGTTCGATGATTAGAAACATTAATTTTACTGTTTTTTTATCCGAATCGCGCCGTTGACGGTTGTCAGTTTGAGCGTTGCGTTACCATCGCCCATTTGCGCGGAGAGATTTTGTAATCTCGACGGCGCGTTTCTTTCGACGTTTTGCAGAGGAACTTCGGAATTAAACGAACCGTAGCCGTAAGAAGCAAACATTTTCAGCGATGAATCCGACGGAATTGACAAATTTATCGAACCGTTTGACGTGCCGAAACTGTATTGACCGCCGCTTAAAAATTTCCCATTGAAATTTATCAAACCCGTATTTGAACCGGCTTCAATCTGCCGTTGTCCGATATTTTTCAGCGTAATTGTGCCGTTGCTAGTTTTGGCTTTAAAAATATCGCCGATTTCGCCGGAGCTAACGTCAAAAGCGATAATATTTCCGGTCGTGCTTTGCAGCGACATCGCGCCGCTCGAATTTTCAACCGTTACGTCGCCTTCGTAAGTTCTCGCTTCGATTCCGCGGGCGATGTTGGTGAAAAAGATGTCGCCGCCGCCGTTTTCAACCGTAACTTTGGCAACCGAGTCAAATCGCATTTCGCTGACATTACTTTTGACACTGACAGATGCGCCGCGCGGCACGTCAATTTCAATCGTATCGCCGGAAAGACATTCATCGGGATTGTTTTCTTTGTTCACCGCCGGATCAAAACCTAAAATTTTTATCCAAATCGGATTGGCGTTTTGTTTGCCTTTTTCGATAATCGCAAACCCGACCTGACTTCCGTCGCTGACAAAAGCGCGGACTTCATTGCGTTCCCAACCGTTGACTTTGAGATTTCCTTCAACACATAGTGAAATGTTGACATTTGCGCTGACCGTAATAGATTTTTCGGCGGGCGTTTCGCTTTCGTTTTTGATTCTGTTGGCGTTTTTCCAATTCGGTCTTGGAAACGGTTTCTGCGGATTTTTTGGCGGAGCAACTTGAGCGAAAGAGAAACTCGCCCCGATAAAAAACACAAGCGTAAAGATCGGAAGTAGAATTTTTGAGTGGATTTTTCGCATTTTGCAATTATAATTGATGTTTTTGAAGCCCGACATTTGATATTCGGAATAACTGAAAGTTGATAACTGATAGCTGATAGCTCAGAATCGCCTCCGTAGTTATTAGCTATCAGCTATCAGTTATCAGCTATTCCGAAGAATTTTCAAATTACTCACAAGCCTTAAATTTATCTCAAACTCGCCATCAATTCCGATTTTTCCGACACCGAATTTAGCAAATCAATTTTATTTTGATACGAAGCGCGAAGCATTTCTTTGGCGGTTTCGTTTTTCGGATTCTTTTTAACTTCGGTCTGCATTTTTCCGATGGCATCGTCAATAACCGCCAAATCTTTCTCGAAAGCGAAACGCGCCGACGGTTTTAAGGTTTCGTCTTTCCGGCTGTCAACCGTTTTCGTCAAAGCCGCAATCGTTTTCAAGTAACTGTCTTCGCCCGAAAGATTTTCGCTCGCCATTCGTGGTTCGTAATTCGGTTCGACATCCGGTGTTTTAGGATTTAAATTATTCTGTTTATTGATTTTCGGACTTTCTTTCGCTTTCTCAAATTTGGTTTTAACAACTTGATAATCTTTCTCTTCCGACTTTGTTTCAGCAATTTTTATTTCGGGCAACTCATTAGTTTGCGGATTTTGAGCTGTATTTGTTTCAGATTTGGAAACTGGCAAAACCGGAATTTGTTTGTTTTGAATTTTTTGTGCGACGGACTTTTCGGGTTTATCAGTTTGCTGTAAATTCAAAATTCCGACAAAAATCGCAAAGACAATCAACATACTCGCAAAAGCGATTGAAGCCGGATTTGATACAAAAGCGTAAAGTTTTTCCCAAAAAGTTCTTTCCTTTTTCTCAATCGAATTGTTAATTTTCGACCACAAACGCTGCGTCGGAACGAGCGTATTCAATTCGCTTTCGAGAGCCGAAAATGCGAACGCCGTTTCGTCTTCGGCTTCCGCCAGCAAAATCGCGCAATCGTCGCACAGCGCGACGTGACGCGCGACGTTTTCGGATAAATCCGACGCGAGTTCGCCGTCCAAAAAGGCTTGGATTATTCCGATTTCAAAACATTTATCTCTCATAAAACTTTCCCGATTTTATTGTAATGGCGAACAAATTCTTTTCGCGCCCGCGCAATAAAAGTTCCGATGCTCGTTTCATTCAGCGACAGAGTTTCGGCAATTTCCCGATACGATAAACCTTGCTGTTTCAGCACCAAGCAGCTTCGCAAAGGCTCTTTTATCAAACTCAGCGCACGATGAACTTCTTTCGCCTGTTCGCGCTGTTCGAGTTCCTTTTCCGCCGTCAAATTTGACACATCATCTGTTTCTTTGACGTAATTATCTTCGCGCGTGTTGGCTCTGATATTGCCCCGCAAAGTGTTTCGCGCCACATTCAAAGCCACGCGAATTAGCCACGGACGCAGCATTTCGCCGTCGGCAATCGAATCCAAATTATGATAAAGCCGCAAAAAAACTTCCTGCGTAACATCTTCGGCAAGCATCGCATCGCGCACAACCGAATTCGCCGTGCGAAAGACAGTTCGATGGTGAAGCGTGAACGCCTCATCAAATACAATTTTCTCTTTCGCCGCCGCTGTTGCTCGTTCGGACATCGCGTCCACAAAGTTTCTCACGCCTTCATTCATTTTTTTAGCATCAATTCGTGCTTCTGTGTTTGATACACCGCCAATTTGATTTTTGTGACAAAAACTTAATTTATGTCATTTTTAAAGAAATTATTCTTCTCTATAAAACTTCAAAATTTTTACAATCTCTTCCTGACTCATAAAACGAATTGGAGCAACTTGTTTGATTTCGCTGGCTTCAATTTCAAACGGGAAATGAACAGCAGCACCTCCTGCAGTTTCATTATTATAGATAGCTTTTTTAATACTTCCGGTAATTTCAACCTGTCCGATAAAATGACCGTCTGAACGGTTTTCACTTAAATTATTATTTTTCTGACGCAATTCATCTATGAAACTTTTTAAACCCGCATCATTTTTTAATTTTTCTTTTGGAGTTTCTGAAATATGTAAACTTGCGCCGGTAAGACAATTATTTCCAAAATCAAAAACAGAAAAGTATGTTAGATCATCTTCAGATATGCCGACATTATCAATATAAGCCTTAATGTGAACTTGTTTCGATCCATAGATACTTGGATTTTGCGGGATTTCACACAAAGAAACGGGAACGACTAGCGGACGCAAACTGAAAAGCCAAAAGCCGACGGAAAAAGTAAAAGTTCCAAACAAAATGTAAATTGCTTTTTCCATAAAATTAAAACTTTATCAATTTCGCCATTTGAATCAATTCGTTCGGCAAATCGTTTTCCTGCAAAGTCGAGATTAAAAAGTTGTGGCTATTATCTCTTTCATCGAGGATTTCGGCAAGATTTTCTTGAAAAATTTCGTTTTCGAGTTCGTCCGACAATTTTGCTTCAACCGTTGCAAGGCGCGTCAGACAGGAATGCAGATGTTCTCTGCCGATGCCGGATTCACTGTGTTCCGCGTCAATCAGCAGACGGATTTCGGCTTGTTCTTCGGTAAAATGCGTGAGCAGCGAAGCCGTTTTGCTGACACCGTTTTCAAATCTTTCGCTTGCATTTCTGACACCTTTTTGTTCTTCTTCGAGACGTTGGCGCAGAGTTTTCTTTTTTTTGTTTTCATCTTTTGTCAGGCGCGTGTCGAAAATAATCGTTACGCGCTTGTCGTCTTCGGCGGAAAATTCGCGGATGATCAAACGATTCGTCCGCGCCGTCGCCTTCCAGTCAACGCGGCGCAAATCGTCCATCGGCTGATAATCGCGCAGGGCGAGCAAATCCTGTCCGAGTCCGCGTTTGTTGGCGACGATTTTGCCGACTTCGAGCGGCAAATCCGTGAGTTCTTCTTCAATCGAGACGATGCGCGGGAAAATTATAATTTCCGCTTCCTGTGCGGAAAGTCTGCGTCGGTGTCGAAAAAATCCGAACGGAAATTTTGTCGAAAGTTCAAAATCTTTGATGATAAAACGCCCGCGATGCGGGAAAAGATGCTCGACCTTGTTTTCAACCGTATCGCGGCGCGGAACATTTATAAA
>JBBSIE010000092.1:0-17195 GCA_038232235.1 Pyrinomonadales bacterium
ATCGCGCGGCTAAATTTTTTATATTTGATAAGATATATTTGAAAAATCAAACCTCAATTTTGCCTTTATTCAAACATTTGCCTTACACTCTTAAAAGTTAATTGGAGAAAAATAAATTTGTGACTCTTTTACTGGAAGGAAAACGCGCCTTTGTGTCGGGCGGAACACGCGGCATCGGCGCGGCAATCTGCGAAGTTTTCGCCCGCGAAGGCGCGGATGTCGCTTTTAATTATCATTCACGCGACGATTTAGCCGAAGAAATTAAAGGAAAAATCGAAGCTCACGGCAGACGTGCCTTATCTTTCAAAGTTTCTGTTACAGATCGCGTCGGAATGAAACACATTGCGCGGGAAATTCTCGACGCTTGGGGCGCAATTAATGTGTTAGTCAACAACGCTGCCGTCAACAAACCTGACAATTTCGCCACGACAACCGACAAAAGCTGGGATTGGGTTGTTGACACCAACGTCGGCAGTCTTTTTGCAGTTACGAAACCTTTTTACAAACAAATGATACGGGCGCGTGTCGGTTCGATTTTGAATATAACGAGCGTCGGTGCGATTCGCAGTTTGCCGACTTCCGTGCATTACGCTACATCAAAAGCGGCGATGATCGGTTTCACAAAATGTCTTTCGCGCGAAGCCGCCAACTTCGGCATTTCCGTCAATGCGATTGCCGCCGGAATTTTTGATACGGATTTAGGACACACTCTGCCGGAACGACTTTTGCAAATGCACGATTTCTGGGTTTCCAAAGGTCGCGTCGGCAAACCTGCCGAACTCGCCGAATTCGCCGCTTTTATGACGAGCGACCGCAACAGTTTTATGAACGGCGAAATCGTCATCGTGGACGGCGGCGCGGTTACTTAGGGCAAGTCAAAAGTCATTTTATCTTTAACTTTTGACTTTTGACTTGAAACGTCCCTTTCTTTGTGTGAACTTCAGCAAAGAATTATTTTTGTTGTTCGCTTCTCCATTCTGCCAGACGCTTTTCGAGCGCGTCGGTATTCGCTTTCGGATTGGCGGATTTGGCGACTTTAATGGCGCGTTCGGCGTTTGTAATAGCTTCGGCTTTTTTGCCCGTTTCAGCCAAAAGATTAGCTTTTAAGCCGAGCGCATTGGCGGTTTCTTTGTTTTTCAGCGAAGCGTCGAGCCAATTAATCGCCTCATTGTAATTCGCCTTCATATTTTGCGAATAAATATAATTTGCCGCGTCAATCGGCGTTCTGAAATCATCGGATTTGAGAGTCGTCATCTGTTGGCGAATATTTCCGAGAACCCGGCTGTTGACATCGCCGACATCAATCGTGAACGGCACGCGCAAATTTTCCCAGCGCATTACGACATCCGCCGTTGTCGCCGCGACATTTTCCAAACCGAGCGACATAGTTTCTTGAAATTCGCCGGTCAGCGGTTTTACTTTGACGCGCAATTGGTCTTGTTTTTCGTCATATTTGAAACTGCCCCATTCGTTGTTTACCTTATTAAAAATTATTGTCCATTCATTTTTATTGGGAATCGTGTGCAAACCGTATTTTCCGGCGGGCAATGTTTGTCCGTTAATTTTCACCTCGTTGGAAACTTCAAAAGTCGTATTTTCATTCGCGCCCGTGCGCCAGACTTCGCCGTAGGGAACAAGTGCGCCCCAAATCAAGCGCGATTTTGTGTTCGGACGATTGTAGACGAGCGCGACTCGCGTATCGCCGACAGTTTGAACAACTTCAGCACGCTGCGATTCACGCGGCAAATTTAACTGGGCGTAACTGTTGACGGCAAAAATAAGTGTTAAAACTCCGACTAGGAATATTGCTTTTTTCATATTGTTTCTCCGTGAATTTGGTATCCGGTTTTAGTTTTTCGTTCGGCAAATATGTTTTTAGTAATCATAAATAATCCGGCGTTGATTTAACTTTGTCGCTAATCAATGCCAAACTTAACGAAAGGCTCATTAATTAGCTGTTACTTTTCGTTTCTGTGCTATCGCTGGATGACTTCTTATGCGTTTCATCTTGATAAATAGTGCCATAATTATCTCATATTACAAATTCCGGGCTAAATGTTTACGGCAGCTAAAATATTACTTCTGGCATTTCGGACAAAAATATGTTGAGCGTCCGCCTTGTTTTAATCGTTCAATGTTTGTTCCGCAGACGACGCAGACTTCATTTTCGCGGTCATAAACGCGCCAGTTTAATTCGTAGCCGCCGCCGTAATAACTGCCGTCAATATTTTCGGGATCAACATTCATTGTCGAACCGTGAGCGATTGAATCGGCTAAAACTTCGCGGATTTTTTCGAATAAAACTCCGGCTTTTTTCGCCGAAAGTTTGTCGGCTGAAATTTGCGGATTAACTTTTGCCAGAAACATTGCTTCCGATGCGTAAATATTTCCTAAACCTAAAACTTTCGTTTGGTCGAGCAAAAATTCTTTCAAACTTTTTTTTGAAGTTTTCAAAACCGCCCGAAAGTAATTTAAATTAAAATCTTCCGAGAATGGTTCGGGCGCGAGTTTTTTTATTTCTTTTGCTTCGAAAAGCCGCGCGGTTTCGACTATTTTCATAAAACCGAAATGCCGCTGATCGGAAAATATGAGCCGCATTTCGTCCGCAAAATAAAAAATCGCGTGTGTAAATTTCGGCAGTTCGTGTTCAATCGGCAAAAGCAGAAAGCGTCCGCTCATTCGAAGATGGACGATTAAAGTTTTTTCGTTGTCCAAATCAAAAAGAATATGTTTTCCGCGCCGATGGACAAAATTTATCGTCGCGCCATTCAATTTTTCGGCAAATTCCGGCGGCGAAGTGTCCGGTGCGAGTCTTTCTCTCAAAAGTTCGGCGACCGTTATTTTTCGATTTTTTACGAGTTTATTTAGCGATTTCGCAACAAGTTCAACTTCGGGTAATTCGGGCATTGAAATATTATTGTAAGCTGGAATATATTATGCAATCGGAAAAGTGAAATATTTTTAACTTATAATTTCTCAACGGTAATATGTTTAATACGGAAACAAAGAGTTTTTCGCCGGAAGAAACCTTCACGCTCGCCGAAAAACTCGGCGAAACATTAAAAGGCGGCGAAATTATTTTACTTTCGGGCGGACTCGGCGCGGGCAAAACGCTTTTTACAAAAGGAGTTTTATCCGCTCTTGATTACGACATTGATGAAGTTACGAGTCCGAGTTTTACGCTCGTTAATTTGTACAAAACCGAAAAATTTGATGTTTTTCACATTGATTTTTGGCGGTTAAATGAAAAAGCCGACGTTGCTCAAGCAGTCGGCTTAGACGAAATAATAGAAGATGAAACAGCTATCGTAATTATGGAATGGTCGGAAAAACTTCGCCGAAAACCTTTTTCCGGCAAAATTATCGAAATAAAAATAGAAGGCGACGGCGATGAACCGCGAATGATAACCGTTTCAGCCGCCTGAATTTTTAATAATAATTACGCGGAATTGATACGCCGTGACTGCGGGCGACAGACAAAACCTTAAACCAAGTGCGCGTGATTTCATCGTCTTGCTGCGTAAATGCGCGAAAAAATTCTTCGTCACTGCTGTCGTGTTCGTACATTTTGCAGTGTGTTCTGCTTTGGTTGAGAAAATTTGTTTGTTCGCGCCAAGCCGCTACATGGTCGCGCCACGCGGCTTGAAAATCAGCCGGCAAACCGCTGTCATCCAAATTTTCCGTTCTGTCTGTGTATTGGTTGATAATCTTTTTGTACTCGGAAGAAGTATAAATTTCGTGCTTTGATAAATCTTTGTAAAAAAGAAATTGAACGTAGGTATCTCTTTCAAATCCGTTGCTGACATCCTGTGCCAGAAAATCGGAAATGCTTTTCGGAACACCGACCAAAGCGACTGAAAGAATAAAGGTTAGTGAAAATGCGCCGATTGTTTTGATAAAGTTCATCATAATGTATTTATTATGATGCAAACTTACCAAAAAATAAACAGTAAATTTTCAACTTTTTTTAAAATTATGCTGTTCATACAAATTTTGATAAAGTTACACCAATGAATCCGCAAGAATTAATCCGAAAAAAACGCGACGGCGGCAAGTTTTTATCGTCTGAAATAAACGCTTTTATCAAAGGCGTTTGTGATAAAACTTGGACTGATTATCAAATTTCCGCGCTTTTGATGGCGATGTTTATCAACGGTTTGCGGCAATCCGAGCAAAATGCTTTGACAGAAGCGATGCTCAATTCAGGTGAGATTCTGGATTTTTCCGATATTGACGCACCCGTCGCCGATAAGCATTCGACGGGCGGCGTGGGCGATAAAACTTCGCTTTTGATCGCGCCGATTGTCGCGGCGTGCGGAGTGTTTGTCCCGATGATTTCGGGTCGCGGACTCGGACACACGGGCGGAACGCTCGACAAACTCGAATCAATCGAAGGTTATAATGTCAATCTTTCAACGGGAAATTTCAAAAAAATTATAAAAAAATGCGGGTTTGCAATGACCGGACAGACGGAAAAAATCGTTCCCGCCGACCGAAGAATTTACGCTTTGCGCGACGCGACGGCGACGATTGAATCAATTCCGCTGATCGTCGCTTCGATTATGTCGAAAAAGTTAGCCGAAGGTTTGAATGCGCTCGTTTTGGACGTGAAAACCGGCAGCGGCGCGTTTATGCAGAGAGAACGCGATGCGCGTAAACTGGCGAAAGCGTTGGTTAAAACCGGAAATGCCTGCGGCGTGAAAACCGAAGCCGTCATCTCCGATATGAACCAGCCGCTCGGCAAATACGTCGGCAACGCGCTCGAAGTCTACGAATGTCTGCAAATTTTGCGAAACGAAACCGACAAACAGGCACAGCAAACATTAAATTTATCCATCGAACTGGCGGCGCGAATTTTAGTTTTAACCGGAATCGCCGACACGATTAAAAATTCAAAAATAAAAATTCAAAAAGTCTTGGCGAACGGCGACGCGCTGGAAAAATTTAAGGAAAATATCAAACTGCAAGGCGGAAATCCTAAAATTTGTGATGAACCTGAAATGCTTTTGGACAAAAACCTTCTTCAAGTAGATATTAAATCGCCCGAAAGCGGTTTTATTTTAGAGATTGACGCGAGCGAAATCGGCAAAGCCGTCGCGCTGATCGGCGGCGGGCGGCTTCAGATTGACGACAAGATTGATTTCGCCGTCGGCTTTTCGTGCATCCAAAAGTTGGGCGACAAAGTAAAGGAACACGAACCGCTCGGCACACTTTTTTGTCGAAACGAAGTGCAAGCCGCAAAAGTGCTTGCCAAATTACAAATGGCTTATAAAATCAGCGCGGAAAAACCCAATAGAAAGTTTGAATTGGTGAAGGAAGTTATTTCGTCATAGAAATGTTATGAAAATGCGATTTTTATTGATAGTTTCGATTTTATTAACGGCAATTATTTTACTCGCCTCGTGCGAACCGTCAGCCGAAGCGAACGCCGACAAAAGCAAAATCAAAGTCGGCATCGTTTTCGACATCGGCGGCAAAAATGACCGTTCGTTCAACGCGGCGGCGTGGGAAGGCGTTCAGCGTGCCGAAAAGGATTTCGACATCGTTCTGCGCGATGTCGAACCGGGAAATCCGACTTCGATTGAACCGGCGATGCGGGCGTTTGCCGAAAGAAATTTCGATTTAGTCATCGGTATCGGTTTCGCGCAAGGTCCGATTATGGAGCGTGTCGCCAGAGATTATCCGAATATCAAATTTGCCATTGTTGATGGCGTGATTTTAGATAAAGACGGCAAACCTCTGCCGAATGTCGCATCGCTTGTTTTCCGCGAACACGAAGGTTCTTATCTTGTCGGAATGATCGCGGCGGCGAAATCGAAAACCGGCGTTTTGGGCTTCGTCGGTGGAATGGATATTCCATTGATTCACAAATTTGAAACGGGTTACGAAGAAGGCGCACGTGCTGTTAATCCAAACGTGAAAATCGTTGACAATTACGTTGGCGTAACCGATTCGGCGTGGAACAATCCGGGCAAAGGCAAGGAATTAGCGTTGAACCAAATTGACAAAGGCGCGGACGTGATTTTCACAGCCGCCGGAAATTCCGGTTTGGGCGCGTTTGACGCGGTTGAACAATACGGCAGAAACGCAAACGGCGAAGCAAACAAATTTGTCATCGGCGTTGATTCAAACCAAAACGGACAGCGACCCGGATTTGTTTTAACTTCAATGGTCAAGCGCGTTGACAACGCCGTTTACGATGTCGTCAAAGAAGTAAAAGAAGGAAAATTTGAAGGCGGTTTTCATTCATTCGGCTTGGACAAAGACGGCGTGGCTTACGCGCTGGACGCAAACAACAAAGATTTAATTTCGCCGGAAACTTTACAAAAAGTTGAAGAAGCAAAAAAAGAAATTGTCAGCGGTCAAATAAAAGTTACGGATGCGATGGCAAAATAATTTTAGGAGGACTCGTTTTGGAAAAAAATCATTCGCCTTTTGCAATTGTTGAAATAGGAGGAGGCATCATTTGCTTTTTGATGGTAATCAGCAGTTTTCTACTTCAGGATATTTCGATTGTGACATTTCAGCTTTTATTTTGGGGTGTCGCTATTCTGCTTTACGGATTGAGCAACAATAATACCGATAAATCGGAACGCGGCAAAATAATGTCCGCCATTGCTTCGGTTTGTATAATTATTGGTGCAATTCTAAGTTTTTACAACTATTATTATCGTCATAAATAAAATGTTCGAACTGAAAAACATTACAAAAACATTCGGCGAGACGGTCGCCAACGATGATGTTTCGATCAAAATCGAAAAAGGCACGATTCACGCAATTGTCGGCGAAAACGGCGCGGGCAAATCAACAATTATGCGAATCGCTTACGGCTTTTACGCGGCTGACAGCGGCGAGATTTTGGTTGATGGAAATATTGTCAATATCAAATCGCCGGAAGACGCGATAAACTTGGGAATCGGAATGGTTCACCAGCATTTTATGCTGGTTGACACGATGACGGTCGCCGAAAATATCATTCTCGGCGCGGAAACGGGCGGCGCGTTCGATCTTGATTTGGACAAAGCAAACGAGGATATTTCGGCATTGTCGAACGAATTGCGGTTGGGCGTAAATCCGAAAGCGTATGTCGAAGATTTATCCGTCGGCGCACAACAGCGAGTCGAATTGTTAAAAGCACTTTACCGCAACGCCCAGCTTTTGATTTTGGACGAGCCGACGGCGGTTTTAACGCCGCAGGAAACCGAGGATTTTTTTACTATTCTGCGCCGAATGCGCGAACAGGGAAAAACTATTGTCATCATCACACACAAACTCGAAGAAGTTCTGGCGATTTCCGATTTCGTAACCGTAATGCGCGACGGCAAAGTTGTCGGCAATGTTAAAACGAGCGAAACAAATAAAAAAGATTTAGCTAAAATGATTGTCGGGCGCGATGTTTTATTGCGCGTCGAGAAAACCGACGCAAATCCGAAAGATGCGGTTTTGAATGTGCAAAATCTTTCGGTTGCGAGCAAACACGGCGAAACATTAAACGACGTTTCGTTTAATGTTCGCGCCGGTGAAATCGTCGGCATCGCCGGAATTGAAGGCAACGGGCAAACCGAACTCGTCGAAGCCATCGCCGGTTTGATTCCGATAAGCAACGGCACAATTGAACTTTTCGGCAAAAACATAACTTCGGCGACGGCGCGAAAACGCAAAGAACTCGGCATCGCGCACATTCCCGAAGACCGCCACAAACGCGGGCTTTTGCTCGATTCGGATTTAGAAGAAAATGCAATTTTAGGCGTTCATTATCGCCCGCCGGTTACGTCAGGCGGATTTTTGAATTCGTCCGCAATTGCTGCGCGAACAAAGGAAATTATTCAAAATTTCGACGTGCGCCCGCCGAATCCGCAGCTTTCAGCCAAATCGCTTTCGGGCGGAAATCAGCAAAAACTGATTATCGGCAGAGAATTTGAACTCAATCCGAAACTACTGCTTGTTTCACAGCCGACGCGCGGCGTGGACATCGGTGCGATTGAATTTATTCACAGGAAATTGATCGCTTTGAGAGATTCAGGAAGCGCGATTTTATTAATTTCCGCCGAACTCGAAGAAGTTACGGCTTTGGCAGATAGACTTTTGGTAATTTACAAAGGTCAATTCGTCGGGGAAGTTGATCCGAAAACGACTTCAAACGAGGAAATCGGCTTATTGATGACCGGCGGAAAGTAGGATTTTTAGCCACGAATAATACGAATGGCACGAATAAATATTTACAAAATAATTCGTGTCTATTCGTGTAATTCGTGGCTAATCTTCTTTATTGTTTTTGCGAAAGTAAAAATACAGACAAATTCCGATTATGTTATTAATCGTCAAAAGTCCGTTCGTTACGGTGAAAACCCAATTTCCGACCAGATAACTGTAAATTGTAAAACCGACTGAAGCGAAAAGCTGCCCGACGAAAAGCCATTTTGAAACGCCTTTGGTTTCGCCGTCTTTCCACTGTTTATAAACCTGCTTGACTAAGGTGAGGAGCAAAATAAGAGAACTCGCCCAACCGATAATATCCGTCATAATTTAAGCCGCTTAAATTTTTGAATTGAACAACTTTTTCATTCTATCTATCGCTGTTTTCAGGTTTTCCAGCGAAGTCGCGTAAGACAACCGCAAAAATCCGTCCGCGCCGAAACCTGCTCCGTCGGTTGCGACAACTTGCGCTTCATTTAATAAATAATTGGCAACGTCGGCGGACTTTTTGAATTTATCGCCGAGCATTTCGCGCACGTCAACAAAAGCGTAAAACGCGCCTTCCGGCATTTCACACCTAAAACCTTCGATTTTTTGCAGTTCGGGAATCAGCCAATCGCGCCGCCGTTTGTATTCCGCAAGCATTGATTCGACGGCGTTCATTGATTCTTCGCGCAGTTCCATTGCGCGGGCGCAGGCATATTGGACAAACGATGTCGGATGCGTCGCCGAATGGCTTTGCAGTTTGACGATTGCTTTTGTCCAATCTTCGTTGGCAATCGAGTAACCGATGCGCCAGCCGGTCATCGCGTAGGTTTTTGAAAAACTGCCCGCGACGCAGACGAATTTTCGCAATTCTTCCGGCAAAACGGCGGACGTAAAAACTTCCGACGGCGGATAAACAAAAAACAAATAACATTCATCGGTTAAAACATAAACATTTTTTTCGGCGCAAACTTCGACGATTTTTCGCATCTCGTCCGGCGAAATTACTCGTCCGGTCGGATTGTTCGGCGAATTGATGATTATAAGTTTTGTTTTATCGTTGATCGCATTTTTGACTTGTTCGGCGGTCAAAACAAAATCGGTTTTTTCGGTTTCGATAAAACGGCTGTCGGCGCGGCAAAATGTGACGATTTCGGGGAAAGTTACCCAATAAGGTTTCGGAATTAAACACTCGTCGCCGGGATTTAAAATCGTGCAGGCGGCGTTAAAAAGTGCTTGTTTTCCGCCGCACGACGCGGCAATTTCCGTCGGCGAAAGATTCGCGCCGAATTGTTCGGCGTAAAATTCGGCGACCGCTTCGGTAAAACTTTTCAAACCCGCGCTCGGCGTATATTTCGTATAGCCTTTATTTAAGCCTTCGATTGCCAGATTTTTGATAAATTCCGGTGTCGAAAAATCCGGCTCGCCGACTGTCAAATCAATTACGTCAAAACCTTTTTCGCGCAAATCGGCGGCAGCCTGCATCGCTTTAAACGTCGAAGAAGTTTTCATTTCGGCGACATTTTCTGAAACTGGAAAAGAAGTCATAATTGTTAATGGTAAATGGAAAAGTGCTAAATGATAAATGCAGAACTTGAAAAATTTACCACTTAACACTTTTCCAGAAATTCCCCGCGGTTGCCGAACGGGTCGCGGAATTCAAATCGGCGAAAGTTCGGAATCGCAATGCCGTCAATGATTTTAACACCTTTTTCCTGCAATTTTGTGCGCCAGTTTTCCAAATCTTTAACTTGATATGCAAGATGCGCTTTTGTTTGGCTGCGGTCAAAATCGTCTTCCGTACCGACGTGAATTTGAAAATCATTCGGTTCAAGCCAAAAACCGCCGCGATTTTGTAAAGATGCCGGTTTCGGAATTTCCTTTAACCCGAGAAAATCGCAGTAAAACTCCCGCGCCGCCTTTTCCTCGATTTTGGGAATCGTAATCTGTGCGTGATGAAATTTTATAGTCATTTTTTGAATTAAATAACCTAAGTTGTCAGTTATAAATAGACTTCTTGAAGTGCGGAAAGTCTGTGACTGTCCGCACTTAGAATGAAAAACTTATAATTGGCAACTTTAATTAAATGAAAATTTGAAACATATATTACAAAGTATTTTTCAATTTAAGGTCTGTCAACATAAAATAATTGCAGATTCGGATATTTATATTTGAGAGCAACATCGGTAAAGCATTCGCTTCCGTATCGGCTTAAACAAACTACTTTTTCCGTTAACGGTTTGGCTTTTTTCGATTCCGCAGATGCAGTATTTGCAATCTGGACAATCCTTTTGGAACTCAGCAAAGTATCGGAATTTATTTTCAAATTTTTGAGCAATTGTGCAGCTTTGCTTAGATTATATTTGATGCCTCGATTTCTTTTTTCCTTAAAAGCGAAATTAAATTTCGCGTAAATGTCTTCACAGCCGCGCTGTTCGATTTTTAAGTCTAAAAATTTATCCACACTGATTTTTTCTTCAATAATCAACGGCTTATTTTGCAGCTTCATCAGTTTGTATCCGACGGAAATATAATCTTTTTTCATCAAAAGCGGCACGGCATCTGCGATATGACAATCTTCGTTCGGATTGACCGATAAAGGTGGACGCTGTTGTGTCGAAATATTTTTTTTCGACTTACTTTGAGATTCTGCGCTTAAAGAAAGTCCTTGAATCACAAATGTAATCGTGCAGAAGATTAAACATAATTTGTAAATTTTCATAGTTGTTTGCTTGTTTGAAAGCAATAATTTTTGACGAAAATTCAATCGCCGGATTTGGTTTTGCCCGACTTGATAATCAATAAATTTGCCGACAGAACAACGGCGGCAAGTCCGATTAGCAAAAAGTTGATTTCACCGTTTTTACTGTAACCGACGATAAGCGCGACGACGATGGCGATCACCGCCACAAGTGTTAAACCGAGGGCGATGCCTCTCATAAACTTTGAGTTTTTTCAATCATAAAAATTCCTTTTTCAAAATTTACCTTTGAGTTTTTCCTTCATTTTCGCTTCGACCAGTTCCGGCACAAGCCCTTCGACGCGCCCGCCGAGTGTGAAAACCTGTTTCATCAAATTTGAAGAAACGTAAGAATACTCTTCCGCCGCCATCAGAAAAACCGTTTCGATTTCCGGCTCAAGCCGCCGATTCATCAACGCCATTCGCAATTCATATTCATAATCGGAAACGGCGCGAATGCCGCGCACAATTGCACCCGCGTTTTTTTGTCTGGCAAAATCAGCGGTCAAACCCGAAAAACTGTCAACAATCAATTCGCACTTACCATTTTTGATTTCGGGCAGGATTTCCCTGATTATCGCACATCTTTCGGCGATGGAAAACATCGGTTTTTTGTCAGGATTATTCAAAACGGCAATAATTATCTCGTCAAAAAGCGGCAAACTGCGCTTGATGATGTCGAGATGTCCGTTGGTCGGCGGATCAAACGATCCGGGAAAAATAGCGCGGCGCATAGCTGTTAAGTAAAAAGTAAAAGGTAAAAAGTCAAAAAGTCTTTGTTAATTCTAATGATTATAAAGTTAAAGTCCATAGGCGGAAAGAAAAAACGACTTTTTACTTTTCACTTTTTACTTTTAAGGCTTGATTTCGTCAACCTTCGAGTCTTTGACTTCCGAGTTGAATTTTCGGTAATTAAATGATTTTACAATTTGATTGACGTTGATTCCTTTGACGAGCAGAACTTTGACCGACAAATTTATATCGGCGGACGACGGCAGCCAGATTTCGTCGCCGACGCGCTCTTGTTCGAGCGTGAACGACGCGCCTTTTTTCAGATTGGCGAGCAAACCGCCGCCTATTTTGAAATTGTCGAACAAAACGGCTTCGATTCGGGCGATTTGCTTGTCTTTTTCGTCAACCCACATTACGCCGCCGACTTTGCCGAAAAATTTTAGAAAACTTTTGGCATTTTTAAAGTCGAAATTCGGATTCGGTTCAAAATCGAAAACGATAACTTCACGCCCGCGAAACCGTTCGCGGCGCGGATTTATCAAATTTGACGCGCGTAGAAGTTCCGCCGTTGAAATGCGGCGATTTTCGTTTTCAGCCGTTTCGTCTTCGGATTTCGCGGCTTTAGCTTCACGTTTGGCAATCTCTTTTTCGATTTCTGCAACCCGCTTTTGCACGTTTTTATCTTCGTCTTTTTGGTCGTTTTCGCTCAAAGGCTTGCCGTTTTTCTCGACAAGACGGCGAATCCGATTGCCTTTGTAAAACGAAAGTTGATAAGTTTCAGATTCAGTTTCGCGCAAAATTCCGTCTTTGCCGAGTTCGCGGCTGATGATTTTTTGCTCGTAGGAATAATTTTCCAAAATCGCATCAATTTTGTCTTCGTTTGCCTGAACTTCCTGCAAAAGTTTCGGAATATCCGGCAGCGGTTCGCCGGATATTGCCGGAAAATCAAAATTTGATTCGGCAATTTGCCGGTTATGTGTAATTTCGTCGAGTTTTATTTCATAAACATCTTCGCCGATTTTTTCCTTTATCGTAAAAGGCTCGTTGATTCCGTCAACCGTTCGGAAATTGTTATAATCAAAAGTTTTAGTTAAATCTCCGGCGGGAATTTCCTCACGAATCAGCAAATTTGTCGCCGCGTCGAAATACAATTTTATCTGAACACCTTTCGCCGTTGTCAAAATAAGCAAATTTGCTGATTTACCGTTTATATCGGCTTTTCCGCCGGAAGTAATTTTTGCCTTTTCCTTTTTATAATTGAGCCATAAATTATTGCGATAATTGGTTTCCGCCTGAAAATCGCGGCTTGCTTCGCCGGTCAAAGTTCGCAAACCGTCGCGTGAATCGCGCCGCCAGCCGGATTTTCCGTTGTAGCCGATTTCGGTTTCAAATCCGTCCAAATCGAATTCCACATTATAAAAATTCGGCGACGCGGCTTGCATCTGAAAATGTCCGGCGGCATTGTCTTTTATTCTCGTGATTTTTCCGGTCTTTTTATAGGATTTAACATTTTGCAAAACCTTTTCGCCGCCCAACGCTTTGGTCGCCGATTTTAAGATTTTGTCCGGTGATTGCGCCGCATTATGTGAAACAAAAACGGAAAAAATAAAGAAAAGTAAAGCTAAAATCTGTTTGCGTTTCATTGTTTTGGAGAATACGGAAAAAACTTATTGTAAAATATCCTTAATCGCCGCTTCGAAAAGATCAACCTTTCGTTTCGCCTGTTTTACGTCTGGGTGATCTTCCGTATATTGTTTCTGTAATTTTTCATAAGCCATTTCCACCTCGACTTTACGCAGCATCAGTTTGCCCAACGCCTGCGAAAGTTTCGATGCTTCCGACGGATTAACAGTCGTTAATCGGCTGATTTCCTTGTTAATAAGCGCAAGCTGGGCGCGGAGTTCTATTACCTTCGGATATTCTTCGGTGTATTCGACCACTAAATCCGCAAGCTCGGCAATGACTTCGGTTTTTTGCAAAATCAATTCGCCGTAAGCAGGCGAAGATTTTATTACCTGTTCGGCATTTTTAACCGAATTGAGCGAAGTTTTGCCGGTTGTTTGGGCATTGCAAATGAGCGATGAAAATAAAAATAATAAAGTAAATAAAGCGGTTTTTTGTAAATTCATAATTCTTAATTGCCCGCCTCGGCATCAAAAGTTCCGTCGGCGAGAGTTTGATTGAAAGCAAATTCGTTAAAGATAAAACTCCATTGAATTTCGGTTGTTCCGTTTTGCCCTGTAATTGAATAATTTAAACGATAATTATGCGGCAAAGTTAAACCGTTTTCAGTTTTAAAGTCGGAAAAATCTTCCGTTAATTTGAAATGCGATTCGCTGAATCGGCTCGATTGGTCAGGCGTTGTGCCGATTCCGGCTGAAGACGTGCGTTTATATTTGCTGCGGACGTGGCGAAATGTTTCCTTGTCAAAATACAGCGTGATGTCCAAATCGCATTTTGCCGCGTAACCGAGCGCGTAAGTTTCGCGTCCGTCAATCTTTTTCGTGCCTTCGTTTGTTAATTTAACCCTTTTGTTTGCCATATCAAGCAATGCCCAAGAAGTGGAAAGCGTTCCGCCGAGCAGACTTTCTTCGAGCAGAACATTATTTGAAGAAACAAAATTTCCGAGAACCGAACGAACTCCCACTCTCGCATATCCGACCTTTGCTTTACTTCCGTCAAAGCTGAATTTCTCCGACGGATAATCGAGCGAATTCAAGCTCAGTCCCAAAAAATTCTTTTCGCCGGCGGAAGCCAGAACAATTCTGCCTTTTGCCGGCAGGTTTTTTTGAGTAATGAAAACAACATCGGCATTGCCGACTATAATTCGAGTTTTATCCGCCGTGCGAATTGCGGATGTGCTGATAGAATCGAGATGTTTTGCCAGAATTTCTTCCGGTTTCATCTTTTGTGAAAACGCGGAAAACGAAAATGTGAATAAGAAAAGCGCGAGAAACGCGAAGGTCTGAAATTTTTTCATTAATTTTTACTTCGAAATAAAGATTAGACGGCATTTGCCACATTACACGAAGTCGGTTCGGTTGAGCAAGCCTCAGTTTTATCGCCTCCCGCGTCGCACGAATTAAATTCCAAATCTTTGTCGGCTTCGATTTTGCCATCGCCGAAAGTGCTGCCTTCGCCCAAAGTTTTGAAATAAATTCCGATGTTATCGAGAATTTCCTGTGCCGAATGCGAATGATAAAGAGTCTGCCGAAATTGCGCGCCGCCGACCAAACCTTTTGTAAATTGTCCGGCGAGCTGTTTCATTTTGCCGAGCGCGGGCAGTTCCGGCATATCTTCCCGAAGAAGTTCAAAAAATTCCAATAAAACTTCCTGTTTTTCTTCAAACGTCGGCTGATGCGGTTCGCGCCCTTCGATTACGTCTTGAATCTGCCGAAAAATCCAAGGGTTCTGCATCGCGCCGCGTCCGATTAAAATTCCGTCGCAACCTGTTTCCTCAAATTTTTTGAGAGCGAATTCAATCGAAGTCACGTCGCCGTTGCCCGAAACAGGAATCGAAACCGCTTCTTTGACGGCTTTGATGATGTCCCAATTTGCCAAGCCTTTGTAGCCTTGTTCGCGCGTTCTGCCGTGAACTTGCAGATGTTCAACGCCGACCGCTTCTGCCATTTTCGCCACCTCGACGGCGTTAATTGTCGAATCCGAAAATCCCGTTCTGATTTTCAATGTCAGCGGAATCGAAATCGCTTTTTTAATTTCAGTCAAAATTAATTCCAGATTCGGCAAATCTTTTAACAAACCCGAACCGCCGCCTTTTTTGACGACCTTCGGCGCGGGACAACCACAATTTACGTCCAGAATATCCGCGCCGATTTCTTCCGCCATTTCCGCGCCCATTACCATTCGATTGACTTCGCCGCCGAAAATTTGCACGGCAAACGGGCGTTCCATTTTATCAAAACGCATCTGACGTTTCGCCTTAGGATTATGTCTGGTCAAGCCTTCAACTGAAATAAACTCCGAAACAGACAAACCGACACCGCCGCGCTGTTTGATCAAACGCCGAAAAGTAAAATCCGTTACGCCCGCCATCGGCGAAAGCACAAGCGGCGGATTTATTTCGATATTTCTAATCCTGAAAGGTTTCATTTACAAATCCCGTTATTCATTTTACCGATTTTTCAAGAATAACGAAAACACTGGACCAATTACAGAAGCAATGTTATACAAAGAACGGCATTTGATCGAATGCTACATCGGGAAACTAAAATACTTCCGGCGAGTGTTTTCCGGATTTGATAAATTGGCAAAGAACTATTTAAGTTTCGTGCAATTTGCCGGCACAATCATCTGGCTCAGATAAAATGTTAACAGAACATAGTTAAATAGTTTTTTACATCTTTCTTATCATCCGAGTCTGTCTGTGAAAATCTATGGCTGAAAAAATCTTATAAAATAATGCGTGTCTAATTTCTTAGCGGTGTTTGGCTTCCCGAAAGGCTTTCGGCGTAAAACCCGTGAATTTGCGAAACAGAGTAGTAAAATGGCTCTGATTCTTAAAACCTGCCTGAATACTGACTTCGACGAGCGGCAAATCGCCTTCTAACAAAAGTTCTTTGGTGAGATTGATTCTTTGCCGCACCAAGTATTGTTGCGGCGTAAGTCCCGTTGAATGGCGAAAAGCGCGGGCAAAATGGAATTGGCTCAAACCGACGGCTTCGGCAACCTCTGAAAGTGTTAAATCGTCTTCAAGATTTTCATTGATAAATTCCATCGCCCGACGAAGACGGTAACCGGACAAGCCGCCGCTGACATTTTCCGGCAAATGATTGGCGGAAGTGTAATTTTTCAGCAAATGCAGAATCAAAGTCCGCGCGAGCGATTCGGCATACATTCTCCCGAAAGATTCAATAGAATCGGCTTCGGCAAGCAGCGTCAGCGCGATGTGCTGAATCAGCGGATCATTGCGTTCGTGAATTTGTATGAATTCGATGTTGGCGGACAAATTATGCTCAAGTGCCGTCTGCGTGACGAAAGCCGGATTGAGCATAATAGTCAAACATTCCAATTCCGCGTCCCACGCCGCTCTCGTCGGTTGTCCGGCGGGAATAATGCAGACGTTTCCGACTTCATCACTGCTCGTCAGCCATTTGCCGGTCGGCGAATGTTTTTGCGTTTTTATCGAACCGGCGAGCGTAATATTAATTTCGTGAGCCGCATAAGTCTGCTCAACAAGTTCGCCCGGCAGTACGCGCAAATGACGAATGTCAAAACCCGTCCATTCGGCGCGTTTGCTGAAAAGAATCGGCGTATCATTTTGCGGACATTTCCAATTAACTTCCATAGTGTACCTCTGACCAACAATATTAAATAAAATCAGAAGTGCTTCAAATAACGCTCAAAATACTCCGGCATCGGATTGATGTCTGATTTTTTCATCTCTATTTAACAATACTTCGGACAGATTTTTGACAAACAAAGCAAAATCCTTTTGAGTTAAGAGTGAATAAATCTTTTAGCTCAGAGGTTCTGCTTTGTTTATCAATCAAATTTTAGATGGCTTGCAACATATTCACAAGCC
>JBBSIE010000093.1:0-17051 GCA_038232235.1 Pyrinomonadales bacterium
CGATTACAAATTGAATCTCCAGGAACTTGAAAAAATCCTCAGCGATAACTTGCTCGGCAAAACCTTTATTTCCAAAGAACAACTGGTTAATATTTTAGAACACATCCATAATCTTGTTTTATCAACCTAAAGGGAATAATTCGCCGAAAGCCTATGCAATCCGCGATTTTTTGAGTCGCAGCGTTGTTGAGTTTGATTGGATTGAATTAACTTGCGATGAAGATTGTCATCGTGAGCTGGGAATACCGTCGCTTGAAAAGGCGCGGCTTCCGGTGGTTAAATTTCCAGATGGAAATCAGCTTTTCGCGCCGTCGGTTCGTGAACTCGCTGACCATTTGGGATGGGTCGTTCAACCGAAATTTAAGGAATACGATTTGTCTATCTATGGCGCGGGTCCCGCCGGTCTAAGTGCGGCGGTTTATGCAGCATCCGAAGGCTTACGCACGGTGTTGGTTGAACGGCAAGCAGTCGGCGGGCAAGCCGGAACGAGTTCGCTGATTGAAAATTATATGGGTTTTCCAAAAGGCATCAGCGGCGCGGAATTAGCGGAAAGAGCCAGACAACAAGCGATGAAATTTGGCATTGAAATTTTGCTGATGCGTGAAGGAGTCAAGTCGGAATTTAGAAACAGTCATATTTATACGGATATGGCAGACGGAAGTAAAATGACGGCGCGGGCGAATATCTGTGCGACGGGCGTTGAATACCGGCGGCTCGCTCTCGGCAACGAAAAGCAATTTCTCGATGCCGGTCTATATTACGGTGCGGGTGCGGGCGAAGCTCCGATGTGTATCAATGAAAATGTTTATGTGATCGGCGGCGGAAACTCTGCCGGTCAAGCGGCAATGCACTTTTCGCGCTACGCGAAAAAAGTCACGATTATTGTCAGAGGCGAAAATCTTGCCGCTTCGCTTTCGCATTATCTCATTGACCGCATTGCCAAAACTGAAAATATCGAAGTTCTCTTTAATTCCGAAGTAACCGCTCTTATTGGAGAAGAAGCGTTACAGAAAATCGAAATTTCCGACACTCTCAACCAAATCGTTCGTCAGGCTGAAACGCGGCGATTATTCGTCTGCATCGGTGGTGCGCCGAATACTGAATGGGCAAAAGATACGGATATTATCCGCGATGATCTCGGTTATTTAATGACGGGAACGGATTTAATAAAAGACGGGAAAATGCCCGAATGCTGGACGCTTGACCGTCAGCCGTATTTTCTGGAAACAAGCTTGCCGGATCATTTGCGGCTGGGGATGTGCGGCACAACTCGGTCAAACGAGTAGCTTCAGCCGTCGGTGAAGGGGCAATGGCGGTAACTTTCGTTCATAAATATTTATCGGAACAAAATTAAAATGATGCAAACGGAAGATCAACACAAAAAATTGCGGGCGGCTGTGATCGGCGGTTCGCTCGGCGGATTATGTACGGCTTTAGCCTTACGCGGTGCGGGCGTGGAAGTAGAAATCTTTGAAAAATCCCGTTCCATAATGAGCGACAGAGGTGCGGGGCTGGTCGTGCAGATGGAAGTTCTGCAACTTCTCGAAGGATTGGACATTGCCGCAAGACAAGATGTCAGCGTTCCTTCTTTTAGTCGGCAGTATCTAAACCGTGATGGTAGCGTGGCAATGGCTGATCGCAGCCGACAACTGATGACTTCCTGGGATACAATCTACCGCCGACTGAAAGATGCTTTTCCCGATAAGTATTATCATCACGGCAGCAGACTCAAAAGTTTTGAGCAGAACGAAACGAAAGTAATTGCACAATTTGAAGACGGACGCGAGATTTTCTGTGATTTGCTGGTCGGCGCGGACGGTGCAAATTCGATGTGCCGTCGGTTACTTTTACCCGATGTTAAGCCTGAATACGCCGGTTATGTCGCGTGGGGCGGTCTGGTTAAAGAATCTGATTTAGAACCGGCAACATCCGACGTTTTCAGAGACAAATTTACCTTCTATCAAGGTCGTATTCCCATATTCTCTGCTATCTGATTCCCGGCGAAAACGGCGAATTATCAAAAGGCAATCGGCGGATTAATTGGGTCTGGTATTGGAACATTCCCGAAGAAGAATTGCGTTTCGCTCTGACCGACAAAACCGGAGTGTTTCGTGATTACTCCGTTCCGCAAGGAACTGTCCCGGAAGAACTCATCGAAGAACAGTGCGTAGCGGCTAAAGACTTTTTGCCGGAAGCATTTCAACAGTTATTCGATTGCACAAAAGAACCGTTTATCCAACCGATTTATGATTTGTCAGTTCCGCAAATGGCTTTCGGTCGCGTGTGTCTGATTGGCGATGCGGCGTTTGTCCCGCGCCCGCATACGGCGGCAAGCACTTCAAAAGCGGCGAACAACGCAATGACACTCGCCGAAGCAATTAAAAGTTCCAAATCCGGTGTCATTACAGCACTCAGAAGTTGGCAGCCGTCGCAGCTTAAATTAGGGAACTATTTGAGAGAATTAGGAATATCACTCGGTAAACGGTCTCAATTTAGCTCTCGATAAATACTGCGAAAGATATTTAGAGTCAAAATGTGATTGTTAAAATAATGAAAAATAAATAATGCGAACAACATTTTTTATTTCCACATCCGAACAGACTACAAAGTATTGGGGCAGAATTATTCGCCAAACAGATAAGCATATAATTTGAAACCTAACGCGATTATCACAAGCACAGCACCCAAATAAACCCAAAATTGTAGGCTTTGATATTCAATTTCCGATAGTCTTTCAATATAACTTGTTTTTGCGGGCTTCATCGGGCGACCACAATTGACGCACAAGTGTGCGGAGTCGGAAACTCGGTAATGACAATCCGGGCAAGTGATGAGCGGCATAATCAGTCACCATTTTAATCGTTTCTTTAATCGTAATC
Organism: Pyrinomonadales bacterium; assembly: GCA_038232235.1. Classification (GTDB taxonomy): domain Bacteria; phylum Acidobacteriota; class Blastocatellia; order Pyrinomonadales; family Pyrinomonadaceae. Next base: position 2,880 of record JBBSIE010000093.1, read on the forward strand.
AAAGTCTGCAACGCATAGCAGTAAAATAAATTTGCTTTCGATGTTTTTATCTGGCGCGTTCAAACTGTTTCGTTTTAGTTGGAATATGCTGTTTTTCAAATTCGGTTTGTCGGGACGTGAAATTATTTTTTTCGGAAATTTCGCTTGTGTTTGTTTTATATAGCGGCTCAAATTTTTTGTCAGCAAAAATCTCGTGTTTTTTCTCGCCGGTCATCGCCATTGAGATCGTCAAACTAATTTCGCTTAATTTCTCGCTGCTGATGCCGATTTTTTCAGATTTGATATTTTGTTTTTCGAGTCCGTCAATTAGCAAACCTTTGGTCATCGCTGCCAACAGTCGAGGATCTTCAGCCGATTGTCCGGTTTCAAAAACGGTCGCTAAATCACGTTTAAATTCGGTTTTGAAGTTCATAAATTTAGTATTTAATCGCTCGGTTCGTCGCTCGTTTTTAAGTTTGATAATGTCGTCATCAAGTGCGGAGAATGACCGAGAAATTTCTTTAGAGTCCGCGCCAGCATCGTGATAAATTTCGTGCGCCCTTTCAAGGTTTTCGCTTGCGGCTAGTGCCGATTGCTCAAGTTCTTCGGAAAAGGTTTGTCTTTTTGCCCACAATTCTTTAGGTTCGAGATTCTCGCGTGTGCGTTCACCTGCTTCAGTCCTGATTTCGTCGCGTTCTTTTGGCGAAAATATGTCGCCCGCCTTTTTTGTTTCAAGATCGGTAAGTGAAAGTTTTCCGTTTTCAACCAATTGGGAGATTTTCGCCTGAGCAATCGCTCGTTCGTTCCGCGCAAGTTCTCGCTCGTAAATAAGGAGCGAAACCGGCTTGTTTTCGGTAGAAGGGCGCGGTTCTTTTTCACCTTGCGAAAATTCTTTAAGTTGCTCGCGTTTCGTTTCTGCAAAGATGAAAGCGGTTGCTGTTTCAGATTGCGATTGTTGTTTCAAACTCGACTGATGCGCGGTATGAAGCGCGTCAGCGAATTCCAACACTTTGACTTCAAGTTGCGAATTTTTGTCAGGTTCATTTAATTCAGCAGGTTCTAAAGCAATTCGTGCTTGTCTGTGAGATTGGGTTCGTAATTGCTCTCTTTCTTCGCCTGAAATGTAATCAACAAGCTTCATCGGGCTGTTACTCTCATCAATCGTTTGTGCTGTAAATTTTTGACGCACATCGGCGGTAGTTTGTTCAGTAAGCGACTGCTTTTGTATCGTTTCATACTGTTCTTGCAGTGATTTGATATTTTCCGTCTTTTCAGGCGAAATAAGATATTGCGAGTTTTCAAGTCGGAGTGCGGCAATCGTCTGAAAACTTTGATTTATCTCATTTAATTCTTTTTCGAGCCGATTCGAGTTTTCCGAAAATCGGTCGAAATCCGAATATAAAATTTTGTTTTGCGCCTGTTCAAAAATCGTTTTTTGCTCATTTGAAAGCGTTCCGGATTTTTCCGGCACGAAAGCGTTTTCAATCACATTGCGTAAATCTTCATTTGAAATTTGCCGATTACTTTTCGTCACCTCTCTTTTTAACTTTTCCTCATACTTTGCCAAAATCGCATTTTTTATTTCGTTTGCCCGCCGACATTCAGTTTGAGCGGCTTTAATTTTTTCAATCTCTTCGATGTTGAGGCGTTCGTTTTCAAAAACACTGAAAGGTGCGTCCGGTTTATAAACAGCGGTTTGCGCCTCTTGCGCCCATGTATCGAGTATTGCAGTTTGACCGTTGCGGCGACTTTGTTCGAGCCGGAATTTTTCATTGTCATTCACTCGAAATTCTTTTATTTTTTCAAAGTCGGCGGGGAAATATCGCTCGAATAAATTTTTGTAGTCGGTGGCAGAGCCGCGATTTGTATCAGCGATTTTAACCGTTACGGTCATCTGATTATTTTCGATTTCGCGTGTCGCACTGGCAAAAGTTTTTAAGATTTCTCCTGCCGTTTTTAACTCTTCCGATTTTTGTTTTTCGAGCCAATCGCTAACACGCAAATTATTTACCTCCGGTTGGTTGTGAATCAAAAAGCCGACGGTCTGCAGTATTTTTTCGTCCGCATTTTCAACCGGCTCAAAGTTTTTTGAATTGATTCGATTGCTAAGTTCCGCCGCTTGATGCCAAAGCGTTCCGGCGGCAAATTCCTGCCGAAGACTCGCTGTAACTTCATTCATTGCAATGGATTCGGTTTGTCTTCCAACATCTCTGACTCCATTTTTCTGTCGGTCGTATTCAATTTTGTATTCGAGGTTTTCGCGTTGCGAGGTAGCGCGGCGGTAAATCCAATCCTTTTCGTGCGGCGGCAAATTTTGATAAAGAGTGCGGTGGTCAAACTCATTTTTGATAACGAGTTTTTCATTTTCGGTTTGCAGACTTTCAAAAAAATGCCTGGTCGCTTTTCGTTTTGTTTCCAAATCGCGGCGATTCAATCTGCCTTCAAGACTTTGAACCAGCTTTTCGGCTTCCGCGCTCGGTTGCAAATTTCCGTCTTCGAGTGCGGCTGTCATCCGCGTTTTCGCTTCGCTGTAATGCGCGAAATTGTATTTGAGAACCGACATCTCGCCGGTGTAACTTTTCGGTGGCTGTTCGAGAAAAAGCAGGGTCATCTCGTTTTTAGAAAGCGGACGCTGGAGTTGTTGCCGTTCTTCTGATTTCGCATTTTTCCAAACTCCTGCGGCTTGATGATTTTCCTGTCGAATTTTGTAAGCATCTCGCACGAGCGTCTGAGGTGTTTTCGCCGTTTCGAGCCGAGCGGCGTATTCCCGATAAACGGCGGATTCAAACCGCGCCCGCGTTTCGGGTTGCTTTAATTGATAACGAATGTAACTGTTTGCAAACTCGTAACCAGCGACGGCGCGTTCCGACGGTTCGGCTTTAATAATTCGACTGCTTCCTTCGATTTTATAAGCAAAATCCGGTTCGATTTGTTTGAGCGTCTTAATTTTTTCCCAATGTTCCTTTATTTCACGCCCTGCCGAATTTTCGTTTGAGTTTCGGGCGATATTTTTACTATCAAATTTTCGATATTCGTTTTTGATTTCGCGGGAACGCAGGATTTGAAAATGTTTGTTTGCCGCTTCTCTGACGAAAAGATATTCCGCCGGATTCTTGATTTCGAATGTGTTGGATTCGGTTAATTTTTCGTTTCTTTTTTGAGCGGTTAGTTCGGGATATTTTTTTTTCAGAACGCTTGGCAAGGGAAGTTCTAACAAGATGACTTTATCTGATAACTCTTGTTTTCTTTGGTCCGATATTTGTTCGGAGGAGAGTTCTTTGAAAGAGCGAAAATTGTTTTCCCGTTCACTGATTGATTCGGAGAGTGATTCAATTTCACGACCAATGTTTTTTTCTTTGACGAGAACTCGCCTCAATTCCGTTTCCTCATCGGTCAGTTGGATTTTTTCGGGTTTTACAGCATCGATTTGATTATTGGTGATGGACTTATTGTTTTGAATATTAATTGATCGTTCAACTTTTTCGCGGTCAACTGACTCACTAAAATTCGTCTGGATACTTTCGTGCAAGTTATCTTTTTGTTCTTGAAGTTTGGTGAGTTCTTGTCTTTCTTCGGCGAGTTCGCGCAATTCTTCACGTCCGAGGGCGAAACTGTAATTTTGCAACTCGGTTTTTTCGTCGCCGATTATTTTTGCCTGATATTTAACGTATTCTTCTTCAACGAGTCGCAGTTCATTATCGAGTTTTGTTACTTCAACATATCGCTTAAACGGTTTGAGAATTTCGCGCACGGATGCGCCTCGTTCGAGTTGCGAGTCAATATCGGCGGCTTTTTCAAGCAATTTTTCAAAATCCGAATGAGGGAGATTTTCAGGGATTTTGGGCAAGTCCGTCTCCGTTTCGATTCGTTCAAAACCGATAAGTGAACCGCCCGAAACGAATTCTTCCGCGTGTTCATTACTTTCGCTTTTGTCAGCGTTTTCGTAAATTTCTGCTATCGTTAAATTTTCGTCCCGTTCAACTGCCGTTTCAACTTCCTGAAAATTCTCACCTATTGCTTCCAGCGAATTTTCGGGCAATTTGTCTTTCGGCTCAAGTGCCTCCATAGCCTCTGATAATTCAACGATTTGTTGCCATTTTTCGGCGAATTGGGCTTCGGAATGTGTTGATAATTCTCGTTCGGCAGTTTCCGGCAATTCCTTTTGAAGCAATTCCTGTTTGCCTTCGAGGACGCGGTAAAGCCAGCCGAAAACTTTAAGGCGCGTTTTGCCGTCGGCGTTGCTCCCGGCGATGCGCTCGCCCATTTCTACAAATTGCGGAGCAAGTTCTTTAGCTTTATCTGCATCTTTTGTAATTCGTGTCAATCTCTCAACCGCCGCGTGAGTAGTGGCAATTTCAATCTCCGGCGACGCGGTTAAATTTTCCTTCGGCACGACTAAAACGCCGTCCATAACATTGCCGCCGCGTTCGTAAATATCTCTTAGAAAAGGCGATTCTGCCGCTAAAAATGAAGCCTGTTCGGATTGATTGCGCCCGTCGGACTGGTTAAGCCCGCGCAAAACTTCGTCAGTCCTTGTTTGACTTAAAATTGCGGCAACTGCTCGTGCCGTGCGCGGATTCATCTCGCTTTTTTTAGAAATTGATGACTGCTCGCTCATTTGAACTTTTGAAAATTTTAATCAAGGTTTTTTAGGGTTTGGCGAATGTCCAGCGAAACTCCAAATTCATCAAGAGCAACCAGTGTGCCTTAAAGATTTCAGGGTTTTACCCTGCAAACAAAATGTTCATTTTATCTGGTTCTGCCCTTTTCCTTTACAACTGCTTTATTAGGTTCAATCGCTTCGGATTTAGCATTTTTGTGATCGGTGCGAAGACTTGTATCCGTTGCTGCGCTTTGGTTATAAATTTCCCGGGTTTCACCAGTTGTTTGTTGCAGGTGGAGTGCATCATTTGGGCGCGAGATTTTCGATTCCAAGTTTATTGTCAAATTAGGGGCGAGAATTTCAAATTTCTTCGCCGTGTCTTCAAGTAAATTGTGAATTCTGCCGACGTGTGTTTTTTTCTCGGCTTCATTAATTATTTTTTCGAGTCTATCGGCTTCCGATTTGTCCAAAGTCCGCACGGCTCGGAAGCCTAGTGCGGCGATTTCCTTGGGCGTAAAAATCGGCTGAGTTTCCGGCACGGCGGAATATTTTTCGCACAATGTCGCATTTTGATTTTCAAGCCGCAATTGGTGGTTGTTAGCGTCATTCAATTTTTGCATCAATTCTTTTTCCTTATTTTGTGCGGCTTGGATCACCGTTTTACGCAATTCTTTTTGTTCTTTTGTTTGCAAAGCGCGTTCTAAAATCGAGTCAAGCAAATAGTAAGACCCGCGCGGTTCGACATCTTGAAGAGAAACTTCGCGCTCTGCACCCGTTTTTGTATCTGTTATTCGGTGTTTGATAAATATTTTATCCTGGTTATATTTTGCAAGTTTTTCGTGGGCTTCTATGACGTTCGTTTGGGCGAGAATAATTCTTGCTTCAGCTCTTGCTAAAACAAAATTGCCGATGATTTTTTCCAGTGAGACTGTTGCGCCCAATTCAGAGTGAAACTGGTCGGTGATAAGAGTTTCAGCGGAACGGCTTTTCGGATTAATGGTTTTGCTTTTCACTAATGGATCGTGTTCAGTATTTTTCTGCCTGATTTTTTCGGCTAATTTCTCTTGTAACCAGTTTTCTTGTAATTGGAGCGAGTTTTCGTATAAGTTTGCGCGTCCTGACTCCAGCGCGAGATCTTCAATTTCGGCGAGTTCAAACGCGGAAAAAGCAGGCGGGAGTTTTGTTTTATTCGGATTGGTTTCCGCGTCGAAAACCTTGGTTAAAGTTTGGTTGAATTCTTTCTGCACATTTATTTCTTCGCGGCGCACGATTTCCGTGTCTAAAAGTGCATCGTCAACCAATTTATGCAAAGTTGGGTAATCGAGATTTTCAGCGGTCTGAGTTTTCTCATCCGAACGTAACAAAGTTCTACTTGTTTTTAATTTAAATTTTGTCCATAAACCGTTTTTTTTAGCCGATTGAAACTCGTGATTTTCAAGTTCTTGATGCGACCAAATTGAGTCGCCGATTTTTACTTTGATAAAATCTTTATTTGCCGGAAATGCAAGCAGTCTTTTTTCAGCCGCTTCAAGTTTGAGTTTGGCGACAATTTTCGCCGCTAAAAGTTCACGCACATCTTCGTCGCGGCGGCTCGGACGGTTTAACTCGGCGGCGTTGTCTTGACGAATACTTTCAAGGTGCAAAATCTTTTCCAAATCTTGCTCTCTAAAGGCTTCGCTCTGAAGTTGCTGAATCTCATCAGGTTTAAATAGTGGAAGCGGCACGGCGGTTTGAAGCCGTTCATATTTTTTTTCAATCAATAATTTTTGATTGTAAAGCCTAATGTGCTTTTCCTGTGCTTTAATCAAATGCCGGTTCTCGAATCCAAGGACATGGCGGCGGATTGTTTCTAATTGCTCAAATAAGGGTTCGTGTTTTGCGCGTTCTTCCTGTGTTAAAAGTAAAGTCAATTCTGCCCGTTTTTCAATGTTTTTCGGGTGTGAGAGCCGTGATTTTCGGCGGCTGACGATTTCAATTTTTCGCTCGATGTCGAAAAGCGAAATGTGGCGCGTATTGCCTGTTTGATCATCTTTGATTTTGAAGCGTTTTTTGTCGCCGTGTTCAATGAGATTTTCAATGTTCCGCTCGTGCTTTCGGACTTCCGAAGCGATGAGCATTTCTTCGGCTAATATCCGACGCTCGTTAAAGTTCGTAGCTGGTGGTTTTTGATCTGACGAAGATTGTTTAGAATTCTCGGTTTGAGCTTTCGCTTTTTCAATCGTTTTTTTCGATTCAAAATCCTTCAATTTTTCTTGTTCACACTGACGAGTTTTAGCTATATCTTCGATTTTATTTTCAGCGGCTAAAATTAATGCGCCCTTGTGCAGTTTTTTCTCACCATTTGCCGACACTTCATTGTAATGGAGCATCTGACGATTTATTCGCAAATGCTCGGTCTTGCCGTTCTCATTCAAAAACTCTTTTTGAACGGCAAGATGCACGTGCGGATTGTCGGTGTTGAAATGTGCGGCGGCAACCCATTTTAGTTTTTTAGCTTTAACTTCTTTTTTTAGTCGAGTGACAGTTTCCCGAACGACTGCTTTGAGCGCATCTTTTCGTGTTTTCAGTTCATTGCCAACACTTTGAATTTCTTCTTTGCTCGGCGCGATAACGATATGCAGCAGTTCTTCCGGTTTTGGTTTTGCGTTTCCAATGCTTAAATGACGGTTTGCATTTCTTACGTCCAAATCGTTTTCCGTTTCGCTGAAAAAATCGCGCCTTTCGATGCCTTCTTTTTCGCGGTCAAGTTTGCTGTGCGCGAGATAATGAACGAGTCCGCGACTGCTGCCGCCCGCCGCACTTGATTTTATGCTGATAATCATTTGTGTAAGTTTTAAGATTTAGTCGGCTTTTGGTTCAGAATCGGCACGTCTTAATTTCGATTTCCAAAAGAGATTCTCGTCCTTGATTCTGCCGTTTTTAATTTGGTGATGGACGCAAGCGTTTTCCAAATCCTGAATGCTTCGCTCAATCGTCAAATTGCTGGTTTCATCAAACGAAGCTAAAACCTGCGGCGTTGGTGCATTTTCCCGTGCCAGTCCGAGTATTTGGAGTAACGCGGTTCTCATCAAAGAAACGGCGGTGTGAGCCATACAGTAAATTTCGCTCAAAAGGGAAGTCTGAAAAGAATCAGCCGTTATTTGCTCTCTACGAATTTCTTCGAGAAGACGGACAATTTCAAGTTGATTATCGGCAACATCTTCCGCTTTATCTTCAAGCCTTCGAAAAACCATTTTTTGCTGTTCAAGTTTTTGAGTCGTGAAAGTCTTATTGTGAAGAGCGCACCGGACGAGTTTTTCGACGATTGAGTTTTTAGTTTCGCCCGTCATTTCCGCTAGTTCGCGGATGCGTTTGTCATCGGTCAAATTCGGGCGAAAATAAATCGCGTCGGCTTTTGCCTCTTTTTTCGGCTGTATTGTTAATTTCTTTTTCCACTTTTCGCGGTCGCGGCTGCGGCTTAAAAATTTGTTTTCGTCTTTCATCTGTTTTTATCCTTATTCCCAAAGGGTTTGAAGTTTCAAAAAAGAAGTCTAAGCAATTTCCTTGCCACTTGAAATGATGCTGAAATTCTTGCGTTTTTTTGCAAGACGGGATTGTTTAATAAAGTCAGATATTTAGCGGAGAGCGGCAAATTATTCGGCAAGGTAAAGATAAGTCTATCAATCACTTAGAGTGCAGGGAAACTTATTGGCTGAAAAACAGCGTATGATTCGTTCTGAACACCAATATAATATGGACTTTGTGCTTTCAAATCTTGCACAAAAAGGTGAATTTATCTGTTTCTTGCACGCTTGCAAAGACAACTGCTTATTTTTCAAGGGTTTTGAGTGCAAGAAGGGAGCGATTTTGCCACTACTTGTCATACATTTCAAACAAGCAATTTAGAAAATTAAAAATGTGTTATTTAAGATTGTTTTTTCTTAATGTAGATGGCAATAAAAGAGCTTTTGGCACGGCGGTTGATTATACAGATTTTCAGGCTTTCGCTGCTTGATTTTACGGTTAATTAAATAGGCTAAAACCTTGGACGAAGGCTATCCCAAAATTCAATTTTACTAAAAGGAAATAAAATAAAATGCAGGAAATTTCAGAAATAACAAACGAAAAAACTTTGATCAAGGACGATGCGGGAAATGTCCCGACTTTCAAGCCTTCAATCTCGATTCGGCGAAAACAAACCTGCCGATTAACCGCTCAAGTAGATGAGGAAAAAGCTAATTCATTCGACGAATATGTACGGTTTGTTTCCGAGTGTTGCGGCTATGAAGTCAGCACGGGCGATGTGATGAACGAAATACTCAAATCACATTTTGCACGCGACGGCGGCTTTAAACAATGGAGAAAGAACAGGAATAACGACGCGGCTTCATCTTCTTGAAATATCAAGCCGGTTTTAGCAAGATTCGCCGCGACAATAAAAAAAGCCCGAAGCAATTCTTTTTAAGGATCACTTCGGGCTTTTGCCGGTTTTTGAAATGGAAGAACAATTGATTTTTCAGCAGAAGACAGTAGCAGTTTGCGCTGTAAATTTGGCAATCTCCAACGATTCAATAATTTGGTTTTTAAGACGCTGACGTGCCGTTTCGACTTGAGTTAGAAACTGCGGATAAGCATCCGTCAAGATATTAATTCGTTTCCGCACAGTCTTTACGAGCGAGTGATTTTGGATGTTATTCCAAATCGCTTGCACATCAGTAAGTGATAAATTTTGTGTGGTTTCAATTTGTTGCTTTACCGAATCGGCAATTGTTTCAATAGTGCGGCGTTCCTCGTCTAAAAGACGGTTTAATTTTGCACGTTCAATCGAAATGATTTGGTAATTTTCAACGCAGTTATAGCCTTGATTATAGATAACGGTTTTCATAATTTTTTCCTTCTGAGGGGATGCTTTTTTCGGGCGAAGCGTCCCAAACGCCGATATATTAATTTCACCTATCTTGCAGACCGTAAAAATCCCTCTTTGAAGGCACGAAAATTTGTTGTCAAAAGAAAAAAGATTCTCGAAATAAATGTCCGAAAATCTTCTTGATAAAAGGCTTCACCTACAGCCGATATACTGTGCAGCGGCAAGGATATTTTTTTGTTGTATTGGTTTTGAGAAACCAAACCTCCGCTAATTCGCTACAATTTTTCCCATTGTGTTCCAGATGTCCGCAAAAAGCGCACTTCTCCGATTTTATTACCATTGAATTAACCGATGGACACGCGGGCAAACCATAATCTTTTGAATTTTTTTGTTCGTTTTTCATCAACAAGACTCATAGTTTTGCCCGCTTCATCTCAACCGTTCGCAGAAGAAGAATGGAGTTAAAAAAAGAGAAAGTTTGGGATTATTCGGAAGTTTTTACAGGATGATGAGCGGATAAATTACCGCTCATCATCCTGCTGATTTGGGTTACATTACGGAGGGAAAATTGTCGCCCGAAAAGTCCAGATCGTCCGGCGCGCTTAATGCTTCGCGGATGTCGTCGGGAATCATACTGTTTGAACTTTCCGGCTCGGTTCGACCTTCATCGCTGCGATTGTCGCTTCTTCCGAGAAAACGAAAATCCTGAACGAGAACGTCTGCCGAAACGCGGGAGTTGCCTTCGCGGTCAGTCCACGGGTTGAAAGTTTGCTTGCCTTCAACGTAGAGCGGATCGCCTTTGTGAATGTATTTGGCGAGAACTTGCGCCTGTTTGCCGGTGGCGGTGATGTTATACCAATCGGTTTTCTTGACCTGTTCGCCTGTGGCGGTTTTTCGCTGGTGATTGACGGCAATCGAGAAACTGGCGATAAATGTGTTGTTTGCGTTGATGCGTGTTTCGGGATCGCGTCCCAAATTTCCGATAATTGTTACTTTTGCTGACATAATTTTATTGGCTCCTTAATTTTTATTTTTGGTTTTTTGTTGATGAAAGTTGAAGAAAAATTCTTGCACATCGCGTTTTCCGAGAGTGCGCGGTTTTCCTTCCAAGTTCATCACGCTTTTCTGCTTGCCGCTTTTATTTTTGTTTCTAAAACTCAGGTGTTTAGTGAACTAATGAACCTTTCGACTCAAAAGGTTCGATAAAATAGCAAGTCTCTTTAACCGAGTCGAAAACTTCCATCCGCACACTCAAAAGACCGGCGAATTTTACTGCAAGACGTTCAGCCTGCGGGAAATTTATAAACGAGATAATCGGACGCTTTCCGCCCGCAACAAAGACAACGAAACGCTCTTTAGCACTATTGTTTTCAGTAGTCTTCATTTTAATTTCAACTGAATGCGGTATCATAATTTTGTTTTTATGTAGGAGTCAGAACTACCTAATTCCATATTCTTATTCGCCGCTTAATTTTTGGTTTTTACGAGCGTCCCAATAAAAAACTCCGCCCGGCTTTTCCCAGCACGAGCGGAGTTTTAATGATTTGTAGAATGAACGAAAAGTTAGTAATTTGCGGGTGTAACTTTGACTTGTTGCGCCGCCTCAGTGCGGTTAAATTGCAACTGCTGTTGCCGAGTTCGCTCAAATTCATTTGCCGCTTTCTGTTTCAGAATTTGATCTCTTTGTTTGAGAGCCGTCCACGCTTTTTGGACTTCCTGTTTTGGCAAATCGTGAATCGGATGCGCCGGTTGATTCGAGCCATACATCGCCCATTTGAGATAACCGATTTTGCGCGAATCTGCAGAAGCAATTTCTTTTTCGAGCCGATATAACGCCGGACTCGGACGGCTGCTTGCAAGTCTGGCGAATTGGGATTTTGCCACCGTCGAAAGTGCCGTGTATTCTTTGAGGATGAGCCGTTTTTCGTCTTTCGCTCGACGGGCGATTTCACCCGTTTGTTTTAAGACAGCAGTGTCTTTCGCGCGTCTTATTTGCAGATAAATGGATTGATAAACTTCGTTGCGACGCAAAGCTGACAGGTGAAAATCGCGTTCCATTTGGGCAAGCAAAATTTGCAGAATCTGACTCGCATATTGTTTCTCGTCGAAGTCGGGATTAACCGTTTGATTGACTGCATATTCAAGCCATTCGCCTTTTTTCCCGACGCTCACACGCCTTACAAGACGCACGGCTTCGCCTGAATAAAGCGCGTCCAGATTGAGATCAATCCATTCAGAAATCTCGGCTCGCGTTAGTGGAAAAATCGAAAATTTCGTGGGTGAAGGCTTTTCAGTTTCGATAAATGGTGCGTTTAAAAGAAAGGCTTTGCGGGCGCGAATGTCGTCGCTCATTTCGATTTTCCGGCAAGTGATAAAATGCCGTGCGACCCGTGCGGCACGTCCGCCGATTTCGTAACCGACAAAGGCGAGTTGCAGCATTTTGGCAAGCGGCTGGACATCTTCCGGCAGGTATTCTGCCGTAATTTCAGCATCGAATTCGAGAACGACTTCCGTATGCGAGCTTCCCGACATCCGAAGTCCTAACAGACCGTCTTCATCATATTGCTCGTGGGCATCAAAACGGCGAAAATCATCGTCGAGTTCTTCCAAAGTTTTGCCTTCATCAGAGAGATAAAAGGCGGCGAATTCGTCTTGTTTGAATTTAGTAACCGACGAGCGCGAAAGACGTTTTTCGACGGCTCGCATTTCCGCATCAAAATTCGGAGTTCGTTCCTGAAGTGGTGGTAAATTCTTTTGTGCTTGACGCACTCTTTTTTTATCCGCCGGAGTAAGTTCTATTTCAGAAATTTCGGTTTCAACCGCTTCGATTTCCAGATCATTAACCGAAGCCGTCACTCGCGTCATTTCTATTCCGAGAAGTGCCATTTCCTTTAAAACTTCCGGCACGGGACGCTGGCGGCATTCGCGGTAATAGTGGCTGGCGATTTGTTCGAGTTCAAACTGTGCCGCCTGCGGATCGGCGATTGCTTTTACGCACCGGACAAACTCTTTCGCGTCTTCGACGTTGCCGAAAATGCGTGTCGCGTAACTCAAACTCAAAATTTTAACTCGTTCAAGAGCGGGCTGTTCATCGCCGGGAACGACGCGAACAACGACTTTGCCGCCCAAAACAGAATTTTCTTCAAGTTCACGCCTGAATAAATCGTTGACGGACAAGTGCTGCGCCCAATCGTGCATCGGACTGCCCGAAGATTCGACGCGAAACGCGAAAAGCGGTGAATTAGTCGGCGCGAATTCGCGCAAACAGGTTGATGATAATTGATTTGCAAACATAATATTTTTTTCCTCACAAGTAATTTATTTTTTTTTCAGCAATGAGCGTTTTTCAGTTCATCGCTGTTTAACTTCACTTGTCTTGAAGACTTTAAAAATCCCATTTTGTTTGATTTGAAGAAGTTTGAATCGGAGGAAAGACGTGTCGGCAAAAAGCAGTGAGAACAATTTAATATGCCGGAAAATCCATTGCATCATTTTCCGAAGTCATAAAGCCGCTTGATTTTATTTCGGTTTCCAGACTTGCTCGGCATTTGACAGACAGGCACGGCTACCTTTTCGCACGAAGCGAAACGGTCGGTGCGACCAAAATTCGCTACTTTGTTTTCGGGGGTTGGTAATAAGCGGCGGGAATCGTTCGGGGTGAACGTGGGAAAGCGCGAAAATCTTTTCGTATTTTATAAAAGTGGTTCGTTCAGCAGACCGCCTTTGGTAAGTTCGGCAAACTTTTGGCATTAAATTACTTCTAAACGTCTTTTAAATCAGCCTTATTGCTGATCTTGATGTTTGAAAAAATGGTAAGTTGGACGAACCACTAATATTTGGCAAAAAAAGGCGCGGACAAAATTTCTGCGCCATTCAAAAATTTAATGTTCTGTTAAAAATCTATCGTCCTGATCGGCAAAAATAATTCCGTATCGCTTGATTTTTTTGATTAGACCGTAGCGGCTAATTCCGAGTTCAAGAGCCGTGCGCGAAACATTCCGGCTGTTTTTCTCCAATGTTTTAATAACAAGGCGGCGGTCAAATTCCTTGATCTCCTTTTTGTAATCGGCGGCGATAGAGTCGTTCGTTTCTATTTTGCCGTTCAAGTTTTCACTTTGGGGTAAGCGGGAAAGCAAAATTTCGTCTGTTAATTCGGCGATTATCGCTTGTCCGCCGGATAAATTTTGCCGGTCAGCTAGAAAGAGCGCGTCCAGACAGGCTGTTACTAAAAAAGAACGCAATTCACGAACATTGCCGCGCCACTCGGCGTGTTTGAGCAAGCGCAAGGTTTTTTCGCTCGCCGCGATTTGTCGCCCGGATTTTTGGATGAAATCGGCAATAAAAGTGCGTGCCAGCGGCAAAATTTCTTCGTGTCGTTCCCTGAGTGGTTTGATCTTAATCGTATGAGCGGCAATGCGATAACGCAAATCTTCGCGCAAAACCTTCAAATCGCGGTGTGTGGCGTAAATGATTCGCAAATCTACCGCTCGCGGAACGACGCTTCCGACGCGGGTAATATGTTTTTCTTCGACGACTTTGAGCAGTTTCGCCTGCATATCGCTGTTAAGTTCACCGATTTCATCGAGAAAAATCGTGCCGCCGCCAGCCGACTCAAATTTTCCGGCTTTTGACGAAATCGCTCCGGTGAACGCGCCCTTTTCGTAACCGAAAAGTTCGGCTTCGATAATTGTGGGCGAAAGTTCGGCACAATTAACGGCGATAAACGGTCGGGCGGCACGCGGAC
>JBBSIE010000094.1:0-16546 GCA_038232235.1 Pyrinomonadales bacterium
AATCTTTGCGCGAATTCGTCGCCGTTCAAACCTGAATTTTTAACGGACGGAAAAGCATAAAGTGCGCCTTTCGGTTCAAAACAATCCAAACCCATTTCGTTTAGTGAAGACACGACCAATTTTCTCCGGCGGTCATATTCGGTTTTCATTTCCAAAACAAACGGTTCGCCGATGCGAAGTGCGGCAAGCGCAGTGTATTGCGAAATTGTCGGCGCACTCATCACGCAGTATTGATGAATTTTTGAAAAGGCTTGCATTAATTCTTTTTCGGCGCAAATATAACCGACGCGCCAGCCCGTCATCGCGTAATCTTTTGAAAATCCGCCGAGCAAAATCGTGCGCTCTTTTGAATTCGGCAGAGCAGAAAAACAAACGTGTTCGATTCCGTAAGTCAAACGGTCGTAAATTTCGTCGGAAATAACCAGTAAATTATATTTTTCGGCGAGTTGGCTGATTTTTACAGCGTTTTCGCGTGACAAAACCGCGCCCGTCGGATTGTTCGGATAACCGAAAAATATCGCTTTCGTGCGCTTCGTAATTTTCGCTTCAATTTGCTTCGCCGTCACTTCAAAATTGTTTTCCGCCGTCGTTTCAACCGGAACGGGAACGCCGCCCGCGAAAATTATTTCCGGTTCGTAAGCGACAAAACACGGCTGCGGCACAATGATTTCGTCGCCTTCGTTGCAGATCGCGGAAAAAATACATTTTAAGCCTTCACTGACACCGACGGTGATCAAAATTTCAGTATTCGGATCGTAGGAAACTTTATAAAGATTTTTCAGATGTTCGGCGAGAGTTTCGCGCAGTTCTATCAAACCGGAATTTGCCGTGTAGCCAACGGCATTTTTACAGACGGCTTCAAAACCAGCGCGGGCAATTGGTTCAGGAGTCGGGAAATCCGGTTCGCCGACTCCGAGCGAAATAACATCGGGCATCGAAGCTGCGATGCCGAAAAATTTGTGCAAGCCTGAAACCGGAACTTTGTTGATCCGTTCGGCGATAAAATTTGTAGATTTAAACATAGATTAACTACTGCTCTGACTTCTTTTGAAGACTAATAGAATCCCGATCATTACCGCGCCTCCCAAAGCATCAAGCAATACATCGTAAGGCGTTCCGGTTCGCAAGGTGTCGAAACTTTGATTGTATTCGTCAACCGACGCGACTAAAACAACTGTCAAAAAAGAAAACGCATACCAATACTTCTGTAAAAGCGGTTTAGTCGAATTCCAAAAAGCTCGTGAAGCCCAAAAAGCCAAAATCGAATATTCGGTCAAATGCGCGAGTTTACGAAGAAAGCCGTGATAAATTGTGATGGTTTCTTCCGAAGCTGTCGGAAAAAGAAAGTGCAAAAGCGGTCTAATGACACGCGAAGTGTTCGACATCGCGCCATAAGATGTCGAAGCGAACAAAATGACTCCGACCCACAAAACAAGCGGTATATAACGAAACAATCGTCCGCGCAATTTAAATTTTCGTAAATTTTCACCACTCATCAAAATAAAAAAGGATGAGCAAAGCAAATTACTCATCCTTTCGCCTTTATCCTTTCGTTTTTATCCTTTCCTAAGCCGCCGCTGCGCCGGAAACGACTTCGATAATTTCTTTTGTAATTAATGCCTGACGAATACGGTTCATATTCAGAGTCAAATCATCAATCAATTCGCCCGCATTTTTCGATGCTGAATCCATCGCCGTCATTCGTGAACCTTGTTCGGACGCGACGGATTCGAGCATTGCGCGGTAAATCTGCGTTTCAATTTGTTTCGGCAAGAGTTTGCCGAAAATTTCACTCGCCGGTTGTTCGTAAATATATTCGGCTTGCGCGGTATTTTCCGTTTCGACGGGTTCAATGCGCGGAATCGGTAAAAGCTGTTCGACTTTGACTTCCTGCGACATCACGGTTTTGAATTGCGTAAAAACGAGAAAAACTTTGTCGAGAGTTTCGTCTTCGGTAAAAGTTTTAATGATTTTGTCGGCAATCGCAGCCGCTTCACTGTGTTCGACGCGACCGCTTCCCGTTAAACCGATGTATTCTTCGACAAAACTCATTTCACGACGTTTGAAAAAATCGCGCCCTTTGCGTCCGACGGGAATCATTTCGGTTTGTTTTCCGGTATTTTCGCGCAAAAAAGTCTGTGTCGCTTTCATCAAATTGGCGTTAAAACCGCCGCACAAACCTTTGTCTGCGCTGACCAAAACGATCAAATATTTTTCGTCGCCGCGTTCATTTAAAAGCGGAGATGAAAATTCATCGCCGACCCGCGCACTCAAATTGCCGAGAACTTCCGTCATTTTAACGGCAAACGGACGCGCCGCTGTTACGCGGTCAGTTGCGCGTTTGAGTTTTGCCGCCGCGACCATTTTCATCGCTTTGGTTAGCTGCTGTGTATTTTTGACGGACTTTATCCGCCTTCGCATATCCAAAAGACTTGCCATTTTATTTAAGTTTTAAGTGCCAAGTTTCAAGCTTAGATTCGATTTTAACTTTAAGCCTGAAACTTGGCACTTAGCTTTATGCGTTTGCGCTTACCGCTGCCTGATTTCCGATTGTACTTGCCGTTGTTTCCTGATTCCAGCGTGTCGCCTTAAAATCTTCGACGGCTTCTTTCATCTCTGCTTTCAAATCGTCATCAATTGATTTTTTATCACGAAGCGTTGAAAAAATTGACGGATGTGAACTTTCGACAAAATTTGAAAATTCTTCTTCAAATCGTTTTAAATCTTCAACCGCAAGGTCGCCCGCATAACCGTTTGAAACAGCCCAGATGATTAAAACCTGCCTTTCAACCGGCATCGGCTGATATTGTCCTTGTTTCAAAATTTCAGTCAGGCGTTTTCCTTTTTCGAGTTGATCCTGCGTTGACTTGTCCAAATCCGAACCGAATTGGGCAAACGCGGCGAGTTCGCGGTATTGCGCCAAATCAATTCGCAGCGTTCCCGCAACTTGTTTCATCGCTTTGATTTGCGCCGCGCCGCCGACGCGCGAAACTGAATTTCCGACGTTGATCGCCGGACGAACGCCGGAGTTGAAAAGGTCGGATTCCAAAAAGATTTGTCCGTCGGTAATCGAAATTACATTCGTCGGAATATACGCCGAAATATCGCCGGCTTGCGTTTCGATGATCGGCAAACTCGTCAAACTTCCGCCGCCGCGGGCTTCGCTCATTTTTGCCGCACGTTCGAGCAGTCGTGAGTGAAGGTAAAAAACATCGCCCGGATATGCTTCGCGTCCCGGTGGTCTTCTCAAAAGCAGAGAAATTTCACGATAAGCCGCCGCTTGTTTTGATAAATCGTCGTAAATCGTCAAGGCGTGTCTGCCGTTATCGCGGAAATATTCGCCGATGGCAACGCCCGCGTACGGAGCGAGAAACTGCATCGCCGCCGGATCGCTCGCCGAAGCCGAAACGACAATCGTATAATCCATCGCACCGTATTCACGAAGTTTTTCAACCACCTGCGCGACAGTTGAAGATTTTTGACCGATGGCGACATAAACGCAAATCACGTCCTTACCTTTTTGATTGATAATCGTGTCAATGGCGACGGCGGTTTTTCCGGTTTGTCGGTCGCCGATAATCAACTCGCGCTGTCCGCGACCAATCGGAACCATCGCGTCAATCGCTTTCAAACCGGTTTGAAGCGGTTCTTTTACCGGCTGACGGTCAATAATTCCGGGCGCGATGCGTTCAATCGGATTAAATTCACTGGTTAAAATCTCGCCTTTGCCGTCAATCGGCTGACCGAGTGCGTTGACTACGCGCCCAATCATCGCGTCGCCGACCGGCACGCTCATAATATGTTTCGTGCGTTTAACTTCGTCGCCTTCTTTGATTTTCTGAAAATCTCCGAAAAGCACCGCGCCGACCTTATCTTCTTCGAGGTTGAGCGCGAGACCGCGAACTTCGTGCGGAAATTCGAGCAATTCGCCCGCCATCACCTTTTCTAATCCGTGAATTTCGGCAATTCCGTCGCCGACTTTGATGACCGTTCCAACTTCGTCAACCGTCATACTGGTATCAAAATTTTCAATCTGTGAACGAATGATTTCGTTTATTTCGTTGGCTTTTATTGCTTCCATATTCTTTTAACGGACAATGAATAATTCAAAAATTACCCATTAATTAATTGTAATTTAAGTTCTTCTAATTTTGTTTTTATCGAACCGTCATAAACGGTCGAGCCGATTCTGGTGATAATTCCGCCGATGATGCTTTCGTCAACAATATAATTCGGACTGATTTTTTTGCCCGTCAATTTATTCAAATTTGTTTCCAACTCCGTTTTTTCGCTATCAGAAATTGGACGCGCCGACGTGATTTGTGCGGAAATAATGCCGCTTCTTTCATCCAAAACGCTGTCGAAACGCTCATTGATTTCGCTGATTTCGGTCAAACGACTGTTTCGCAGGAGAACCCGCAAAAAGTTGGCGGTTGTCCTTGTCGGTTTGGTTTTTTCAATCAGATTTTCTAAAACTTTTTCTTTGTTTTCCTGCGCGATGGACGGATTGCTGAACGCTTGATGCAATTGATTGTTTGAAGAAATCATTTCTTCCCAAGTTTTCAGTTCGGTTTTTACCGAATTTGCATCACCTGTTTTGATAACGACATCAGCTAATGCGGTGGCGTAACGACGGGCGACGGTTTCAACACTCATTTAGTTTAACCCTCCGATTGATTCGATACCGACTTTTATCAGCCGCGCGTCTTTTTCAGCGTTAATATTATTTTTAATTTTTTCTTCGGCGAGGCGAATACTTTCTTCGGCGGAAAATCGGCGAAGTTTTAAATTTGCCAACTTGCTCGTCCGCTCGATTTCCTGTTCGGCTTGTTCGCGCATCTTGTTGATTTCAAAAGCGGTCTGCTCGGCGATTCTCGTTTTTTCGGCATCGGCTTCACGCCGCGCACGTTCGATGGTTTCGGCAGATTCCGCGTCCAGACGGCTGAGTTTCGCTTCAGTTGCGGTCAATTTTGCCAACGCTGCCTGTCGTTCTTCCTCGGCTTTGATAAGTTCGGCGCGAATCGTTTCGCGTTTCGCTTTGAAAGCGTCGGTCAGAGGTTTTTTCAACAGATAAACCATTATGGCGACGAAAATTGCGAGATTTATAAATCGCCACAATTCAAAACCCGGATAATTAAAATAACTGTTCCAGAAGTGAACAAAATTGTTGTAGCCGGATTCACCTGTCGCACTTTTTTCGGCGGCAAAGATTAAAATAAAAGCTAACATAAGAATTCAAGATTCAGGTTCAAGGTTTCAATTTTGAGCCTTAAAAATTTAAGCTGTTTTCAAAAGATTCGCGCTGATTTGGTCGGCAATTTTTTCCGCATCGTCGGCGATTGCTGCTGTGGCGGCAATCGTCTGCTTTTCCACTTCCTGTTTTTCGCGTTCGATTTTTTGAGCGACCTCTTCTTTAACGGAACTGACTTTCTCTATCCTTTGAGTAATCGCCGCGCCGCGTTCCTTTTCGATAATTTCATAACCTTCGGAACGCGCTTTGAGCATCGCTTCGTTATAACGATTCTGTTTTTCGCCGACTTGTTCGAGAATAGTTTGCGCTTCGCCGGAACGTCCGCCTTTGCTGCGTTCACGCGCTTTGAGAATGTTGTTTATCGGGCGAAAAAACGTGCGATTCAAAATCCAAATCATCAATAAAATGAGCGCAATGTGAATATACATTGTGCCGTCCGGCACAAGCCGAACTTCTTGAAACATTAGCAAAAACATATCTTAATAAAATTGTTTGATAAATTTGTTTAACTATAACAAGTGAAAAAAATCACTTACTTACAAAAGAGATAAGAATATCACGCCAGTTTTTAACGGTCAAGCAAGGTTTTAAAGCGAAACATTTTGAAAATTAACTTGACAGTTTTTCGCTCGAAGGCTTAGTTTTATAACACACTTCGCGGAGGCGAATCTGTTCTGGTGAACGGCGCGGTCTTCAAAACCGTTTGTGAGATTGTGAGAGCCGTCTTAGGTGGGTTCGATTCCCACACGCCTCCGCCAACATCTTATAAAGGCTGAAGGGTGAAGGATAAGGGATAAAGTGAGAGAGAAATTATGCGTGATTGGATTTCGCTTAATATGACACCTCAGATTGGTCCGCGAGCGGCGACCAAATTGTTGGAACGATTTGGTTCAGCGGAAAGTGTTTTTCACGCGACGCGCAGCGAACTGACTTCTTTGCGGCTTCGCGCTGAATCGGTTGAAAGTATCTTAAAAAAAGAATTTCACGACAAAGCGCAGGTAGAATTTGAAAAAGTTAAGGAAATCGGCGGCGATGTTTTGGTTTTGGATGACGGAAGTTATCCTTATTTATTGCGCGAAATTGATGATCCGCCGATAACTTTGTATGTCAAAGGCGATTGGCAGGCGTGTTTTGACGCGCCGTGTGTGGCAATCGTCGGTTCGCGCCGCTGTTCGACCTACGGTGCAAACGCTTCCGAAATGCTTTCGCGCGATTTGGCGGCGAACGGGATTTGTATAGTTTCCGGACTGGCTCGCGGAATTGACACGGCGGCTCATCGCGGCGCAATTGACGGCAAAGGCAGAACGATTGCCGTTTTGGGAACGGGAATCGGACAGGTTTACCCAAAGGAAAACGCGAAACTTGTTGACGAAATTTTGGCAAACGGCGGCGCAATTGTTTCGCAGTTTCCGCTGGAAACGCCGCCGCTATCGGAAAATTTTCCGTATCGAAACCGCATTATCAGTGGTTTGAGTTTGGGAGTTTTGATCATCGAAGCGTCCGAAAGAAGCGGTTCACTGATAACGGCGCGACTTGCGATGGAGCAAAACCGCGAAGTTTTAGCCGTGCCGGGAAATATTACGTCGAAAAATTCTTTTGGGACGAATTATCTGATAAAGTCGGGCGCGGCACTCGTTCAGCAATGGCAGGATGTCGTTTCGGCGTTGCCGTCGGAGATTTCCGCCGCGATTTTGCCGCCGAAGATTGATGAAAAAGCTACGGAAAACAAAGCGGAAAAGACGAATTCGATGCCTGCGAATTTGTCGGAAAATGAAAGCGTGATTTACAAAATTCTTTCGCCTGACAGTCCGGTTCATATTGATTTTTTGTTGGAACAAAGCGAACTTTCTTTCGGAGATTTGAACGCGGCTTTGCTCGGTTTGGAAATGCGCGATTTGATTCGGGAAATGGCTGGCAAGCGTTACGCCAGAAAAATCTGAAATCAGGTAATTTTTTTTATTTGGCAACCGATATTGAATTTTTATCTTCCGAACAACACAATTTGACAAACGTATGTAAAATGAAGTTTGCTCAATAATAGTTAGGCTTAATTTTGCCGAGCCACGAATTTAACCGACCAAAAGTAAGACCTTTTAAGTGTCTTATTATAATGTTAATTCGTGGCTGAATAGTCTTGAGAAAAATAAATGAGTAAAAATTTAGTAATTGTCGAATCGCCCGCCAAGGCGAAAACCATCAACAAATATCTCGGAAGCGATTATATCGTTCTCGCATCAATCGGGCATATCAAAGATTTGCCTTCGAAGGAATTGGGTGTTGACATCGAAAATAATTTCGAGCCGACATATGAAGTAATTCCCGACAAGAAGAAGCGCAATAATAAAAAGGTCGTGTCCGATCTGAAAAAGGCGGCGAAGGCTGCTGACGCGATTTATTTGGCGGCTGACCCTGACCGCGAAGGCGAAGCGATTTGTCAGCATTTGGCGGAAGAAATCGTGCCGAAACGTCCGGCAAAACCTGTATTTCGCGTGATGTTCAACGAAATTACGAAAAACGCGATCAAGGACGCTTTTAAGGAGCCGAAACAGGTCAATCAGGATTTGGTTGACGCGCAGCAAGCGCGGCGCGTTTTGGACAGACTTGTCGGTTATAAAGTCTCGCCGATTTTGTGGAAAACCATTGGCGGGCGTTTGAGCGCAGGGCGCGTTCAAACGCCCGCTGTGCGGATGGTTGTTGAGCGAGAACGCGAAATCGAAGCGTTTGTGCAGACCGAATATTGGACGATTTCAGCGAATCTGGCGGCGAAACTGCCGCCGAATTTTGATGCGCGGCTTTATAAAGTTGAAGATTTAACTGTCAAAATAAGTGGTTTTGACCAAGATGTAAAAAAGAGTGAAACGCACATCAAAGACGAAAATACAGCGAACGAAATTGTCAAAGGAGCCGAAAAAGAGCAGTTTGTCGTCGATTCGGTGGCGACGAAAGAGCGCAAGCGCAATCCGACACCGCCGTTTATCACTTCAAAATTGCAGCAGGAAGCGGCGCGGAAATTCGGATTTTCTGTCAAAAAGACGATGATCGTCGCGCAAAAACTTTATGAAGGTGTAGATATCGGCAAAGAAGGTTCGGTTGGTTTAATAACTTATATGCGCTCGGATTCGACGCGCATTTCGGACACGGCTTTGAATGAAACGCGCGATTTTGTCGGCGGCGAATACGGGAAAGAATATCTGCCCGAAAAACCGAACTTTTATAAATCGAAAAAAGGAGCGCAGGACGCGCACGAAGCGATTCGCCCGACGGACGTGAGCCGCACGCCGGAAAGTTTGAAATCATATCTAAACGCCGACGAACACAAACTTTATCGCTTGATCTGGCAGCGCACGGTTGCTTCGCAAATGTCGCCCGCCGTTTTTGACCAGACGACGATTGATATAAAAGCTGGACGTTTTATGTTTCGTGCGACGGGTTCGGTTTTGAAATTTGACGGATTTTTGAAAGTTTATCAGGAAGGACGCGACGAAAAAACGGAAGAAGATGACGACGAAGCCGAAATAACATTGCCGTTGGTTGAAAAAGGCGAGAATTTGAAACTCAATAAAATCACGCCCGAACAGCATTTTACCGAACCGCCGCCGCGTTATTCGGAAGCGACTTTGGTGAAGGCTTTGGAAGAAAAAGGTGTCGGTAGACCTTCGACTTACGCGGCGATTATGACGACGATTCAAGACCGCGAATATGTCGAAAAACTCGACGGGCGTTTTCATCCGACGGGTTTGGGAACAACCGTCAACGATTTGCTGGTGGCTGGTTTTAACGAACTCTTCGACACGGCTTACACGGCAAAGATGGAAGAGGATTTGGATAAAATCGAAGACGGCAAACTCAATTGGCGCGATGCGATGCGCGATTTTTACGACCGTTTTTCAGTCAATTTAAAGAACGCCGAAGAGTCCATCAAAGACAAAAAGAAAATGTCTATTCCGACTGACGAAACCTGCGAAACTTGCGGCACTGGAATGGTCATCAAATTCGGACGTTTCGGACAATTTCTGGCGTGCGGAAATTATCCCGAATGCAAAACGACGCGGGAAATTACCAAGAAAACCGACAGTCAAAACGGTGATAACGCCGACGGCGAACAAGCCGAAGAAGTTGCGCCGTGCGAATTGTGCGGCAAAGATATGGCTTTAAAGCGCGGCAGATTCGGCACGTTTTACGGCTGCACGGGTTATCCCGAATGTAAAAATATCCGCAAAATTGACAAGAAAAGCGGCGAAACGATCAAAGCTCCGCCGCCAGTCGAACTCGACGAAGAATGTCCGAAGGACGGCGCGAAACTCGTCAAAAGAACAGGTCGTTACGGCGAGTTTGTTTCTTGTTCAAATTATCCGAAATGCGATTATGTCAAACGCGAAACAACCGGAATCGCTTGTCCGAAACCCGGCTGCAAAGGTGAAATCGTCATCAAAAAATCGCGGCGCGGAAAAGTCTTTTACGGCTGCTCGAATTATCCGAAATGTGACGCGGTTTATTGGGACAAGCCCATCGAAGAACCGTGTCCGAAATGCAGTGCGCCGTTTGTGCTTGAAAAGACGACGAAGAAAGAAGGCACGTTTCGCTATTGCCAAAACGAGGATTGTGATTATAAAATGAGCGTCAATGATTTAACACAAAGTTCAGATGCGGATGTGAAAACGTCGGCGACGGTTAAATAGCTTCGGATGAACGAAAACTTCCAATTCCTACAGGCGTTTCTTAAAAATCCGCTCAAAGTCGGTGCGATTGCGCCTTCTTCGCCCGAACTCGCTCAAAAAATGACAAGAGGTATTTTGCCTAATGAAAATAATATCATTCTGGAGTTGGGAGTCGGAACCGGCGCGATAACGAAAGTTTTACAGGAAGTTATTCCCGATGAAAAATCGTACCTCGGTATTGAACTCGATAAAGGTTTGGTCAAATCGCTAAAAAAAAATTTCCCGAAACTAAAAATCATTCGCGGCAACGCCTGTGAAGTTTTCTCGCTTCATCAAAAAACTCATTTAGGCAAAGTCGGCTACATTATTTCGTGTCTGCCGTTTGTTTCGATACCGAACGAAATCGGCGAAATAATATTGACCGAGATTGATAAATTTATGGAAAAAGGCTGCGTCTTCCGCACTTTTCAATACGCACACGGCTATTATTTTCCGTCGGCGATAAAACTCCGCGAATATATGGACGGAAATTACGGCAAAGCAAAAAAAAGCCAAATCATTATGAAAAATGTCCCGCCAGCTTATACTTTAACGTGGCAAACATCAGCAGCGTAGAAACTTTTTTTGAATATTGTTTAACAATGCCGTTTTTTGATAGACACGATAATTCGTTCTGTGCTACATTTATAAATAATCTTTTACTACTTGAGTGGTAAAAGTGATTTAAAGTGTGGTATTCAACCCGGCAAAATGATATTTATTTATCGTTTGAAAAAGTAAAAAAACTTCCTTTTGCAAGTAATTGAAGCAAAAATACCATTAATTGAAGCAAAAATACCATCTGGAATTTTAAGCCCCTAAAAAAATCGTCTGCTGAAAGGTTTTTTTCTTTTGTTAAATTTTTGTAAGCAACAGAAGAATGAGTCGAATCATTAGAAACGGTTTTATTTCCAAAAAATAAATTATAAATCAACTTTTGACGGACATTTATGTTCGAGGTTTATAGGAATCATTTATGAAAAAAGTGTCATTTTCGGTTTTCGCGCTATTGTTTTGTTTATTATTCGTCAACACACAACCGCAATTTGCGGCTGTTTTCTCTGAAGGTAAAGTTAAAACCTTTGCGAAAAAAAGAACAGGTGAAAAAAATCCATCGCGGACAAACGTCAAAAAACAGACGGCTTTGTGGCAGCAAGTTTCGGAAGATTTATTAAAAAGCGAAACTCACGGTTTGCCTGACCCGGAAAAATATTTGGTTTTTCGGTTAAACAAAACGGCTTTGACGGAAATTCTTGCCGATGTGCCGTCGGAACTAAATAAAGCACTACCGGAAAAATCCGTAATTATGGAATTGCCGATGCCGGACGGCAGTTTTACCCGTTTCCGAATTGAAGCATCTTCGGTGCTTGAACCGGATTTTGCGGCACGCTTTCCCGAAATCAAAAGCTATCGCGGGCAGGGAATTGACGATCCGACATTGACGACGCGCTTTGACTGGACTCCGCAAGGGTTTCACGCAATGATTCTTGCCAGTGGTCAACCTATCAATCTTGAACCGGCAAATGCCGGTGATTCATCACTTTACATCAGTTATTACGGTGATGATATGAAAAAAGGCGAGTATTCGTGTTTGGTAAAAGATTTTCAAAAAATCGAAACGGGACTTCCGCAAACGGATGCTCCCCAAATCGCCGTCGGCTCGACGCTCCGCAACTTTCGTATCGCCATTGCTACGACTTATGAATACGCTCAGGCTTATGGCGGCGGAACAGTCGCGGGAACGGTATCATCGCTCAATACCTGGCTGAACGGCGCGAACCTTATTTATGAACGAGAGTTGTCTATTCATCTCAATCTCGTCAATAGTACTTCTGTAATCTACTCGGCAGACCGCGATTTTACAAGTGCAACCGACCCGTATAACAACAGCAATGTTGGCAGTATGCTTTCCCAGGCTGTTAATGATATATACGGCAAAGTCGGTTCGGCAAATTATGATATAGGTCACGTTATGGGTTATCTCAACGGCGGAGCGTCCGGCGTTTCTTATGTCGGAGTAGCCTGTAGCGATGGTCTTAAAGGCGGCGGAGCAACGCTGATGGGCGGTCAAGCCGGCAACAGCAGCGCGCTCGGCGTTTGGGTTCACGAATTAGGACATCAATTCGGTGCAGACCATAATTACAACGGCACACAAGGCTTTTGCGGCGGCAGCCGGAGTGATTCGATGTCTTATGAAACGGGCAGCGGCTCGACGATTATGGGTTATCCCGGTATTTGCGGCTCGGACGATATTTTATATTACCGCGATATGCGCTTTCACGCGATGAGTTATGCGGCTATTAATAATTATCTTAACAGCTACGGCAGTTGTTCGATAAAAACGGCGACTTCCAATTTGCCGCCGACAATCAGCGGCGGCGGAGACCGCAATGTTCCTAAAAATACGCCGTTCACTTTGACAGCGACGGCAAGCGATGCAAACGGGGACAGTTTGTCATATAATTGGGAACAGATTGATGCGGGCGGCGCGAATTATCCGCAAAACGGCACGAGTGCCTCTTATAATGATGCTAATGATCCGTCAACAACGACCCGTCCGATTTTCCGACCTTATCAATCGGTTGATTCGCCGTCGCGCACCTTCCCGAATCTATATTACATTCTCAATTATGATAATGATCCGCCGGACACCGATTCATCCGGTCAGCAAACAGCCGATGAACTGCCGCGCATTGCACGCACGCTCAATTTTCGTGTGACGGCTCGTGATAACCGCACCGGCGGCGGCGGCGTGAACGAAGATACCGTTAGGGTTACGGTTGATAATTCGGGACCTTTTCTCGTTACATCACCAAACACCGGTGTAAATTTGTCGGGCGGCACAACTCAAACCGTAACGTGGAGCGTGAATAACACCAACATTGCTCCGGTTAATGCCGCAAATGTCAAAATTTCGCTTTCAACTGACGGCGGACTTACTTTCCCGACTGTTCTTGCGGCTAATACGGCAAACGACGGCAGCGAATCGGTTTTAATCCCTAATATCACGACAACCACCGCCAGAATCAAAGTCGAAGCTGTCGGCAATATCTTTTTTGATATAAGCAATACAAACTTTTCCATTAGTGCCGGAACTGGCGGCGGTTCTTTGTTTAACATCGGCGGAGTGATTACTTACGGAATAACTCAAGCCGGACAAACCACAAAATTTGTTTCCGGTGTTAATTTGACCGCGACCGGCACATCTACATTGTCGGCTGTTACTAACAGCCTCGGCAATTATCAATTGACCGGATTGACAGGCGGCGGAAATTATACCGTAACGCCGTCAAAGAGCGGCGGCATCGGACAGCCGTTTTCAACTGTTGACGCATCTCGTGTCTTGCAAGCAATTGTCGGATTAACGACTCTCACGCCGCAGCAATTGGCGGCAGCGGATTCGGATTCGACGGGAGATTTAAGCACGGTAGATGCTTCGAATATCCTCAGAGCGATTGTCGGGCTTCCCAATACTGGTTCTGTCGGACAGTGGAAGTTTCTGCCCGCTTCTCGTCCTTATCCGGTTTTGAATGCCAATCAATCGAATCAGAATTATGAAGCGGTGGTCGTCGGCGACGTGGACGGCGATTGGGTGTCGGGCGGCAGTAGTAATTCCATGCTCGAAAGCAATGCAGTGGAATTATTTTCAAAACAAAGCGGAAAATCTTTCGTCAATCAGTCATCAGAGAAACCTTCGGCACCAGCCGCCGTAACGGTGTCGCTGCCAACCAATGCCGGTGCCGGAAGCGGCACAACCGTAACGATTCCGATTACGGTCGGAGATACGACCGGACAAAATGTCAGAGGCTTTAATTTCGTTTTGACTTTCAATTCAAATGTCATTCAACCGCTGGCGGACGATGCGGCAATCACCCAATTGGGAACATTGAGTGCCGGCTTTTTCTGTGTTGTGAACACGACGACAGCCAATCAATTGAGTGTTGCTTGTTCGGGCAGCACGCCGATTAGCGGAACAGGAACGCTGCTGAATCTTAATTTCATTGTGGTCGGCGCGGCAGGAAACAGTACTCCGTTGACGTTCACGACATTCCGTTTTGGCTCTGGAACACCGACAGTGACGGTTACCAACGGCAATTTCACGGTAGCAGCACCGTCGGCGGCAAGCGTTTCGATTGGCGGAAGATTAGACAATGGAAAA
Organism: Pyrinomonadales bacterium; assembly: GCA_038232235.1. Classification (GTDB taxonomy): domain Bacteria; phylum Acidobacteriota; class Blastocatellia; order Pyrinomonadales; family Pyrinomonadaceae. Next base: position 14,108 of record JBBSIE010000094.1, read on the forward strand.
GGCAGAGGCGTGGCAAATGCTCAAGTCATAATCACCAACAGTCGAGGTGAAACGCGCGTTGCGCGTTCAAATGCTTTCGGCTATTTCAAATTTGCTGATGTTCCGGCAGGTGAAACGTATATTTTTACAGTTAAATCGAAACAATACGGATTTTCCGCGCAGGTGGTAAATGTTACGCAAGACTTAACTAATTTAATATTAACGGCACAATCCAGACAGTAAAATCAGAATCAGCTTAACAATAAAAAATCAGTTTGCATTATAAATAGCAAGCTGATTTTTTTATTTGCAGGTTTGATTTCAATTAAAAAACCGTCAGAATTATTCTTCCCAATCGCCAACGCCTTCGCGTTCGACGTGATAACCGGAATCTTCGAGATGACGAATGATTTCACGTCCGTGTTGTTCGTCGCGCACTTCCAAAAGCATTTCGATGCCGGTTTTGCCCAAAGGCGCGAGCCACATCGCACGTTTATGAAAAATTTCAATGACATTCGCGCCCGATTCGGCAACGTGATCGAGCAGCCGTGACAACCTTCCCGGACGGTCAACGACGAGCAGTTTGAGCATTAGATAGCGACCTTCTCTAACCAAAACCTGTTCGAGAACGCGCGTCAGCAGATTCGGATCAATATTGCCGCCGCACAAAACGGCGCAAACCGTGTCTTCGGAATCAAGTTCGACTTTTCCGGCAAGCAGTGCCGCCAGTCCGGCTGCGCCCGCGCCTTCGACAACCAGACGATTGTTTTGGACACAGAAGAATATTCCGCGGGCGATTTCTTCTTCCGTTACTTCGACAATTTCATCAACCAATTCACTGATAATCGGCAGCGTAATTTCGCCCGGATGCTTGATGGCGATGCCGTCGGCGATGGTTTCCAACGCCTCGACTTCAATTTGTTTGCCCGCTTCGACGCTTTTTTTCATCGGAGCGCAATTTGCCGCCTGAACGCCGACGATTCGAACATTCGGCAAAAGGTTTTTCGCCGCAATCGAAATTCCCGAAATCAAACCGCCGCCGCCGATTGGGACGACGATCACGGAAACCTGCGGCAAATCACGGGCGATTTCCAGTCCGATTGTGCCTTGTCCGGCGACGATTTTTTCGTCGTCGAAAGCGTGAACATATATAAAACCGTGTTCTTCTTGCAATTTTTTTGAATAATTGAATGCTTCGTCAAAAGTTTTACCGTACATCACGACTTCCGCGCCGTAATTTTTGGTGGCGGCAATTTTGGTCAGAGGAGCAAATTCCGGCAGAACGATTGTCGCTTTGACATCGTGAAATCTGGCGGCGAGAGCCACGCCCTGCGCGTGATTTCCGGCGGATGCCGCGATCACGCCGCGCCGTTTTTCTTCATCCGTCAAGCGATGAATTTTGTTATATGCGCCGCGAATTTTGAACGAACCGCCGATTTGCAGAGATTCGGCTTTTAAATGCGTTTCCGCGCCGAGTTCGCGCGAAAGTTTGCCGTCGGCGAGAATCGGTGTCGGGATGATTATATTTTGCAGAATTTGCTGTGCGTTTTGGATGTCGGAAAGTTTTACGGTCATAATTTTTGGAATTATACGCTGAAAATTTCAGTAAGTGTAATGTGTCAGAACCGCCTGCGTAAGCGGGCGATTGAACATAGTAATTGAGATATCTGACTTGAAACTTAAACCACCCGCTTACGCAGGCGGTTCTGACCTTAACCGAAAAGTCTGGGCAAACGTTTGTTCAAATTTTTTGGAAGCAGAATTTCCATCGCGTCATCAACCGTTACAATGCCCGCAATCTCGCCCAAATCATCAATTACCGGTAACGCCAGCAAGTTGTATTCGGCGATAGTTTGGGCGACTTCTTCCGCATCGTCGTTCGGATGCGCGAACTGAAATTTATCGCGCATCACCTGTGAAAGTTGATAAGTCGGTTCAGACAAAATCAAACTTCGCAGAGAAATCAGACCGGCGAGCTTCCACGAATTTTCTTCTTCAACGATGTAAAGATAATAAATCATATTCGGCGTTTCCGCCGTTTGGCGCAATCGCGCAATCGCCTGGGCGACCGTTAGATCTTTCGGAAACGTAACAAATTCCGTCGTCATCAAACCGCCCGCCGTGTGATGTTCATACGACATCAGTTCGGCGACATCGGCTTTTTCCTCGTCTTCCATCAAATCGAAAAGTTCCTGCGCCCGGTCTTCGTCCATTTCACCAAGCACGTCAACTGCGTCGTCGGGCGACATTTCTTCCAAAATATCGGCGGCGCGTTCGCGTTCGATTTCTTCTAAAATCCGCGCCTGATTTTCCGTGGACATTTCTTCCAGAGTGTCGGCGGCGATTTCGTCGTCTAAAGATTCGACGATTTCCGTGCGATGAACCGGCGATAATCTTTCGGCAAGCTGCGCGATTTCAACCGGATGAAGCCGCGAAAGTTTATCTTTTGAGGATTTCAAT
>JBBSIE010000095.1:0-16226 GCA_038232235.1 Pyrinomonadales bacterium
CACCGGTTTGCGTTCATTTGCGACAACCGAAGGCATAATCATTCAAGCGCAGAGCATCGGCAAATTAAAAATGTGGGCGCAGTGCGTGGCGATTGTCGCGCTTTTAGTGGCAGGTGCGACGGGAACGCCGCCGGTTTCAAATTTCGGTTGGGAATTGCCGACGTTTCGTTTTTGGGAAGTCGCCGAAGTCCAAACGGCTTTTGCACATCTTTTCAGTCTGTCGCTAAATACGAATGACTGGCGCGTTTTCGGTTATCTCGTCGGACGCGGCGCGTTGTGGATTGCCGTTATTACGGCGATTTGGTCAATGTATGATTATTTCAAATATTTTCTTGTCGAAAACAAAAAACGAAAAGTTGATAATGCAGAAACACGCACGTAAGTAAGTGTGCAAAGTTCAGAACACACTTACTTACGTGCGCGTTTCTGCAAATTAAACAGTTTTTTTAGCTTGTAACCTCGTTTCAGGTTCTTTATACTAAATTAGTTTTATTCGCGTCTTTCCAAAGGAGAAAATTTTGCAGCCAAAAGTGCATCAGGGAAATTTAACAGCCGCCGGTTTTCGCTTTGCGATTGTCGCTTCGCGCTGGAATGATTTTTTGACATCGAAGTTGATCGAAGGTGCGCTCGACGCGCTTGAAAGACTCGGCGCGGATGAAAATTCCGTTGAAGTTTTCAAAGTTCCGGGTTCGTTTGAGCTGCCTTTGACGGCACGAAAAGTTGCTGAAAGCAGAAATTTTGATGCGATTATTTGTATCGGAACGATTATTCGCGGTGAAACACCGCATTTCGATTACGTCGCGGGCGAAGCCGCAAAAGGTGTCGCGCAGGTTTCGATGCAGACCGGAATTCCCGTTTTGTTCGGAGTTGTTACAACCGACACGCTCGAACAGGCGATCAACCGCACGGGCGTAAAAGCTGGAAACAAAGGTTTTGAAGTCGCAATGTCGGCGGTTGAATTGGTAAATTTATATAAAATAATGGACGGCGGCAGAGAAACACCACACGGAGTGGAAAAGGCTTTTCCGCACGTCGTTTGAAAAATTAGCAAGTAGTATTATGGGAACACGGCGTAAAGCGCGTGAAAGTGCTTTGCAAATGTTATTTGCGGCGGATGTTGCTAAAACAGATGAAAATGTTTTGACAAACACCTATTGGAGCGAGCTGAGCGATTCGGATTTTGACGAAACGACACAAAAGTTCGCCGATAAATTAGCTGTCGGAACGCTGCGCGAAGTTGAAACTATTGACGAAAGAATTCGCACCCGCGCCGAACATTGGCGCATCGAGCGAATGGCGATTGTTGACCGCAATATTCTGCGGCTGGCAGTTTATGAATTTCTCTTTTCCGACACGCCGCACACTGTTGTTATCAACGAGGCTTTAGAAATCGCCCGCCGATTTTCAACCTTTGAAGCAACCCAGTTTATCAATGGAATTCTTGATGCGATAAAACACGATTTGGCGAAAAATTCTATTCAAGACCCAAAAAATCAGGATAAAGAAAATCAAAATGAAAAAACTCACGCTTCTTCCAGTTAAATTCAAAATTGACAAATTGGGATCTGAAATTTGAAAATGACGGCTTGTTAATTTGCGTCGAAGATGAGGGAAAAGGAATAAATCTGGAAAAATTAAAAGCAAAAACGATTGAGAAAAAATAATTTCCGCCGAAGAAATCCCCACCGAACAGGCAACGCTCGATTTGGTTTTTCAATCCGAACTTTCAACTGCACCGAAAATAACGGAAATTTCAGGTCGCGGAATCGGACTTGACGCGGTAAAACTTTAGTCGAAAAATCCGGCGGAACGATAAAAGTCTAAAGGGAAAAGGGACGACCTTTGAAGTTTTTTTACCGTTTTAAATACAGCCAAAATTTACAGAATGAATATTTTTTTCATATTCAAAACGGCAAAAATAAATCCATATTTATCAATATTTAGTTGCGTTTTGTTTTTATTTTCTGCATTTGCCGCCGCCCAAGATTTGCCTGACAAAATTCGCGGCTACAAAGTTTATAAAGCGAAAATTTCAGTCAAAAATCAAATTGTTAAAAATTCCGACATCGCAAAATCTGAAGCCGCAAATGAATCGGAGGCGTTTGTAAAAGTCGGTGAACCTGAACTTGTTGATGTTTCGCTGACCGGCGTAACATTTGAACTTTCAGCGGAAATTGACGCGCTCAAACAAAGCGGCATAGTTGATTTCCTGATATTTAAAGACTTTCGCGTGAACGGTTTAGCCGTCAGCGTCGAAGAATATAAAGAATCTTTCGTATTCAGAAAAAATCAGCCTATCACATTGCCGAAACCTGTCAAAATATTTATCGGCACGGGACAAACTCTGCGCGGAGCATTGGAAGAATTTAGAAATTCAAAGGAAGAATGGACGATTACAGGAACGGTTTTCGTCTTCGGACAATTCAAAAAATCGTTTTTAAAATTTAAGAGAGTCGTGCCGATTCAGGTGAATTTGAAAATCAAAAACCCGCTTAAAGAAGACTTGTGAGTTCAACTTTTCTGATAAATGTCGCGGAATTTGAAGTAAAAAAAGAGAGGCTGAAAACCTCTCTTTTTAGTTTTAATAAATTGGTAGGCACTAGCAGAGTTGAACTGCTGACCCCTACCGTGTCAAGGTAGTGCTCTACCACTGAGCTAAGTGCCTGCGTATCACGCTTCGCTTAATTAAAAGCGAATGATTAAGATAACGAAGTTCGCAAACGGAAGTCAAGTTGACGCAGTTAGCAACTCAAGGAAGTTTTTAACGCAAAGGCGCAAAAACGCAAAGACACAAAGCATCAACGTGATTTGCGCCGAGATTATGTCCGATACATTGATTATACATTTTTAACAATGTCAATCTTCCAGAATTTTTAAGTTTTTTTGAACTTTTTTTGAAAAAAATTTTACTGATGTTAAAAAAAATTATTGGTTCAATTTGGAGAAAAACTCCCCGTTACCTGCGCGTAAAATTAGTTCGTATTACGCAAAAGACATTTACGGTTTCGGCGGCGGCAATTATTACAAATGAAAACGGGGAGATTTTACTGCTCGACCACGTTTTCCGAACTGCCTCCGGTTGGGGAATTCCTGGAGGATTTATCAATTACGACGAACAACCCGAAGCGACTTTAAAGCGCGAAATTTATGAGGAAACAGGCTTGGAACTGCACGATATAAAATTGGTTCGCGTCAGAACTATTTACAGCCATATTGAAATTCTTTTTCGTGCAAAATCAGGCGGCATCCCGAAAATCAGCCGTGAAATAAAACAAGCCGGCTGGTTCAGGATTGATGAAATGCCCGAAAAAATGAGTTTAGCAGAAAAAAAAGTTATTACAAAATTTATAAAATAATGTAATGTCAAGTTGGTTTTCCGCACAGAACATTTTAAGATTTATCACGCGATTAAAAAATTATAAGGATAAAAAGGAGATAAAAAATGGTCAATTTAATTCCAACGCCGGAGTCCGTAATGGAAATTTTGGAACAAACGGGTGCATATCGGCACGGACATTTTGTTTTTCCGAGCGGCAAACACGCTTCGCATTATTTTCAGATGCCGCTGGCTTTTCGGTATTACGACAATTCGAGAGTTTTGTCCGTCGGTTTGAGCCGCAAATTTCGGATGGACAAATCAATTGCCAGCCGTTTGCCGAAAATTTCGATTATCAGTCCGAGTCCGGGCGGAATTCCGGTCGCTTTCGCCGTGCGCGAAGCACTTAGCGCAGACCAGATTTATTGGGCGGAAATTGAAAACGGCAAACGCCAATTTCGCCAATACTTAAAAGACAGCGACATTTATCCATGTATTATTGTGGACGATTTGATCCGCACGGGAAGAGCGATTGCAGAAACGGTTGAATTGGTCAAAGAACTCGGCGCGGAAATCATCGGCTGCGGCTCGATTGTCAGATTTGAAGATGCGCCGGACGAAATTGAAGGCATTAAAATTCAATCCCTGACTGAATTTGACAGTAATCTTTACGATTCGTTCGATGAATGGAAAAAGGCGGAAGGAAACGACGCGCCGGAAGAAACCGTACGTTTTTAATATGGAAATTTCCGTCATCATTCCAACCTTAAATGAAGAATTAACGATAAAAAAAACATTTGACGCGCTTTCGCGGCTGGTAAATGTTGATGAAATTGTCATTGTTGACGGCGGAAGCGTGGATAAAACGATAGAAATAATTGAAAATTACGCGCACAAAAAGCCGTTCAAGCTAATAAAAATTAACCAAGCAAATCGCGGAAAGCAGCTTCACGAAGGCACAAAACACGCTTCCGGCGAGATTTTCTGGTTTCTTCACGCCGACACGCGCCCGGTGCAGGGCTGCGCCAAACAAATCAAGCAATATATGCGTTACGACGAAATTGTCGGCGGAAACTTTGAAATAGTTTTCGACGGCAAAACTGGTTGGGCGCGATTTCTAACGTGGCTCTATCCGAAACTGCGCTCGATTGATTTAATCTACGGCGATTCGGCGATGTTTGCGCGGCGTGAAATTTACGAGAAAATCGGCGGCTTTCGTGATTTACCGCTTTTTGAAGACGTTGATTTGTATAAAAAGCTAAGGAGAAAAGGTCGGTTTATGCACATAAATTTGCCGGTAACGACCTCATCGCGCCGATTTGAAAATCGTTCGTTCATCTGGACTTTTACGCGCTGGTCAATTTTTCAGGGACTTTACTGGTTTGGCGTTCCGCCGCGTCTTTTAGCCAAAGGATATAAAGCGATTAGAGATTAAATATGAAAAATTTGGCAGAAGAAAAATTTTTAGCCGCGAAAGAAGCCGTCAAGCTGATTAAAGATAATCAAATCATCGGTTTGGGAACTGGTTCGACGGCTGAATTCGCCGTTCGGGAAATCGGAAAATTGGTCGAAAAAGGCTTAAAAATAAAAAGCGTTCCGACTTCAAATAGAACGGCGGAACTGGCAAAATCTTTAGATATTCCTTTGATTAGTTTGGATGAAGTTGATTCGATTGATTTGACCATTGACGGAACGGACGAGTTCGACGCGAATTTGGATTTGATAAAAGGCGGCGGCGGCGCATTGTTCAGAGAAAAAATGGTCGCCCGTTTGACTGAAAAAGAAGTTATTATTGCGGATTCGAGCAAAAAAGTTGATATTCTCGGCGCGTTCAAAGTTCCTGTTGAAGTCGTGCCGATTGCGTTAAATTACGTACAAAAGCAAATCGAAAAAATTGGCGGCACGACAAAAATCAGAGAAAAAGACGGCAAAATTTTTGTAACTGATGCGGGCAATAAAATTCTTGATGCCGACTTTGGCGAAATCAACGATGCGAATGATATTTCCGAAAAATTAAATGCCATTGAAGGCGTTGTCTGTCACGGACTTTTTATCAATTTGGCAAATATAGTGATAATGTCGAAAGGTAACGAAATCAAAGTTTTTAGTCGCTAATTGTAAATGGAAAATTTGACAAAAATTTTAGCGGTTGGAATCGGCGGCGCGTGCGGCGCGATGGCGCGTTATTTGATAAATATTTCACCGCTTTCCAATGTCTTTCAAAAATTTCCGTTTCCGACTTTTACCGTCAATATTCTCGGCTCATTTCTGATCGGCTTTCTGGTAGTGCTTTTTGCTGACAAATATACGGCGCACGAAAATTTGCGGATTGTCCTGTTAGTCGGATTTCTCGGCGCGTTCACGACATTTTCGACTTTTGAACTCGAAATTTTTGAGTTGCTTCGGGAAAGATACTTTGTAACCGCCTTTGCTTATCTTTTTTTGAGCGTTTTAGTTGGATTTATCGGAGTTTTGGGCGGAGTTTGGCTGGCGAAACGGTTTTGAAGTTCATAGTTTTTTATCAAAATCACCTAAGAAAATTATGACAGTCATAGCTCGAATTCGTCAAAAGGTATTTTTTCCAAAAACCGTATCTTTCATCTTCTCGATTTTTTATCGCGCTTAATTTTGCCCGTCGTTTTTATTGATAATCAATTTTGAAATCGAAGTCCGGTCGCCCGTGCTGATAAATTTTTGCAGATTTTGCAGATTATCCGTCGCCAACCCGAAACCGAGATTTTTCGCCGTTTCGATTTCCTTAAACGCCATCTTCATATTTCCCTTCATCGCGTAGATCACGCCCAGATTATTGTGGCTCGCCGCCGCGACGCTTCCGTATTTTACGGCGTTCCGAAAACTCTTAAACGCTTCGTCATAATTTTGCCGACCGACATAAACGAATGCTAAATCGAACCACGCTTCAGCGTCGTGTCCGCCGGCGAGCTTGATCGTTTTTTGAAATGCCGATTCCGCCAGCATCCATTTTTGCGAATCCGCATTTCGGGAAATACCCTGCAAACGACCGCGCTCATTCACGAAGCGTATTTAAAAATCGCCGATCAAAAAGATCAACAATTTGAAAATCGAGCGCATTTTTTTGCGGTTGCGGCGCAGGCGATGCGGCATATTCTCGTTGACCACGCCCGCAAACAAAGCGCGAAAAAACGCGGCGGCGCGACCGCGAAAATTTCTCTCGAAGACGTTGCCGTTATTTCCAGCGAACGCGCGGCGGAAGTAGTCGCTCTTGATGACGCTTTGAAAAATCTCGCCGTTCACGACGAGAGAAAATCCCGCGTTGTCGAACTCAGATATTTCGGCGGCTTAACGGTCGAAGAAACGTCGGAAGTTTTGAAAATTTCGCCGGAAACCGTGATGCGGGATTGGCGTTTTGCCAAAACGTGGCTGTTAAGAGAATTGTCGAATTAAAAAATTTTCACCATAGAGAACACAGAGAACACAGAGTTTTTGAGAAAGTGTTTGCTAAAATTAAAAGGCTCTGTAACATTAAAATTAACGGCAAAAAACCAAGGACTTAAAAAATCTCTGTGTTCTCCGTGTTCTCTGTGGTAAAAAAACCTTTAAATTGTGAATGATTTTGCGAAAATCGAGGAGATTTATCACGCCGCTTTAGACATTCTGCCGACGAAACGCGAAGCGTTTGTCAGCGATGCCTGTGCGGGAGATGACGAATTGTGCCGCGAGGTCGAATCTCTGCTGTCGTTTGACGAACAGGCGCAGTCGTTTATCGAATCGCCGCCCGACGATTTGGCGGCGGCGGTCGTCGTCAATTCGCGTGATGCCGAATCGCTAAACGGCAAATCCATTAACCAGTATCGCGTCGTTTCGCTTTTGGGCGCGGGAGGAATGGGCAAAGTCTATCTGGCGGAAGATACGAAACTTCATCGGCGCATCGCGCTGAAAATTCTGCCCGCAGAATTTAGCCGGGACGATACACGCGCGGCGCGATTTCTGCGTGAAGCACAAGCCGCTTCCGCTCTGAATCATCCGAATATTTGCATCATTTACGAAATTAAAGACGAATGCGATCCGCCGTTTATTGCTATGGAATACATCGAAGGCGAAACACTTGGCGAGAAACAAAAAAAACACGGATTCGACTCGGCGGAAACGCTCGATCTGGCAATACATATTGCCGACGCTCTGGCGGAAGCCCACTCGCACTCGATCATTCACCGCGATATAAAGCCTTCAAACATCATCATTAACAATCGCGGTCAGGCAAAGATTCTGGATTTCGGATTGGCGAAAAAAATCGCGGCTCAAAGTGAAGATGAAACGCAGCATTTTATTAGTCAGGCGGGAATGATTCTCGGAACAGCGGCTTATATGTCGCCCGAACAGGCACGCGGTCTGACGGTTGATGCGCGGACGGATGTTTGGAGTTTCGGCGTGGTGCTTTACGAAATGCTCGCCGGCAAGCCGCCGTTTCGGGGAGCGACGACGACCGATTTGCTGGCGGCGATTTTGATAAACGAACCGGAAGATTTACGCCTGATCAACGACGAAATCCCGTCTGAATTTGAACGAATTGTATTTAAGAGTCTTGCCAAAGAGCGCGAGGCGCGTTACCGATCAGCGAAAGATTTACTTGCGGATTTGAAAAATCTGAAAGCGGATTTGGATTTTCATTCAAAATTAGCGCGAAGCGGTTCGGCAGTCGGCGGGCAAATATCGCAAGCCGTTGATAAACCGAAAGCAAAACAAATACAGTGATTGAGCGCGCTGCTGGCGTTGATTCTTCTGGCAGGCGTGGTTTTCGCTTATCGCTATTTTGCAGCAAATCACGCGCAAATCGAATCAATTGCGGTGATGCCGTTCGTCATCGAGAGCGACAATGCAGAGGCTGAATATCTTGCCGACGGAATGACCGAAACCTTGATAAACAGTTTATCGGAGTTGCCGAATGTAAACGTCAAAGCGAGAAGTTCGGTATTTCGCTACAAAGACAAAGAAACAAACGCGCCCACCGTCGGCAGAGAGTTAAATGTGCAGGCGATTCTGACAGGAAGCGTGATGCAGCGCGGCGAACAATTAATTTTGAATTTGGAACTGATTGACGCACAGACGGAAAATGTGATTTGGAGCGAACAATATAATCGCCAACAAGCCGACCTTATAAATTTGCAAAACGAGATTGCCCGCGATGTTGCCGGTAAAGTAAAAATCAAACTTTTGGGTGCGGACGAGGCAAAAGTTACAAAGAATTATACGACAAGTTCAGAAGCCTTTCAGCTCTATCTAAAAGGACGTTTTTACTGGAACAAAAGAACGGGCGATGATTTGATAAAGGCAATCGAGCAATTCAAAGCGGCGGCGGACAAAGATTCAAATTTCGCTCTCGCCTACGTCGGACTCGCCGATTCCTACGCGCTGCTTCAGCAATACACCGGAATTCTGCCGAGCGAAACTATGCCGCAGGCAAAAGCGTATGCCGAACACGCCCTTCAAATTGACGATTCGTTGGTGGAAGCGCACACTTCTATGGGATTTATCCATTATAACCTGTGGCAGTGGGCTGAGGCTGAAAAAGAATTTAAGCGGGCAATCGAGTTAAATCCAAACTACCCGACGGCGCACCATTGGTATTATATTTATCTGCGCGACATGAGAAGATTTGATGAAGCACTGGCGGAGATCAAACGCGCGCAGGAACTCGAGCCTTTATCGCTGGTCATCAATCTCAGCCTGACACGCGCATATTTACTGACCGGCGACTTAGATTCTTTTATCAGGGAAACTCAAAGGACAATGGAGCTTTATCCGAACTACGCATCCAACTATAGTTATTTAGGTTTGGCGTATGTAAAACAGGGGCGTTATGCAGATGCGCTGGCGGAAATGCGGAAAGGAGTCGAGTTGGAAAGATCAAGTTCGTCTCTCGCCTTTCTCGGCTATGCCAGCGGAATTTCAGGAAATCATTCGGAAGCAAATGCGATTCTTAAAGAACTGCAAAAAAAATATGACAAACAGGAAGCGCACGGTCGAGACCTCGCCGAAGTGTATGCCGGTCTTGGCAAAAAAGATAAGGCTTTTGAGTGGCTGGAGCGCGATTTTCAAATTCGCAGCGGCGATTTGTCGTCAATTAACTGGCTTCCGACATTCGACTCTCTCCGCAGCGAACGCCGTTTCACCGACCTCTTGCAGCGAATGGGTCTTGAGCCTTAATGAATTTATTTATAAAGTTTGATGCCAGATTGCGGGTGAGAAATAAGAGAAAACCGTAAGAAATACAGGGATCTAAAATGAAAAGTGGAAAATAGTCGTTTGAGCAAAGAGAAACAATCGAATAAAAATTTTAGTGATCTGGTCTAAATAAACTTGAATTCAAGTATTTATAACAACCGCTTACGAAGAATATAAGTGAAAAAGTAGATTATTGTGAATTTTGCGACGGCAAAACCAAATCGGAATTCGTTATGCATACTTTCGTGCGTGAAGGGCGAAAATTTACCTTTGACAACATCAAAGCACAAGTTTGCCAAAAATGCGGCGAAACATATCTGGACGGCGAAGCTCTGCGCGAAATCGAAAACGAAATCAGAGAAAATATTTTCGCGTCGGTTTAATATTTCAATTCACTTTAAACTAAAAGCGAGGTCGTTGCGCCTCGCTTTTTTTCTCTGTCCATTTAGCCAAAATTTTGGAAAATCCAATTTTACTTCGGCTGCTCAAACGGTTTGCCGACAACAATAATCGGCAAACCGGCTTTTTGCAAAGTTTGATTTAATCGCGCCGTATCTTCGGTAATAAAACTGTTTATTTGACTGATTTTCGGCGGAAGCTGCGTTTGCAGCAAATCAAACTGCTGGCGCATTGCCGCCGTCGGCGCGGCGTTTCCGCCGCTGACCGAACCGTATAAACCGCCGATTTGATCGGTTAATTTTGCCGATGCGCGAATTCCGTCCTCTTCGCCGACAATCAAATCGCCCGTAATCGCATCAATCCGTTTTTTATAATCCGTCAGAGCTTTAATTAAATCCGGCGAAACGTCGGTCAAACGGTCTTTGGCGACTTTTTCGATTTGCTCGGCTTGCTGTTTCGCGCTGTCGAGCAGCCGCAAACCGTCGTTGAGTTTTGAAAGCATATCGCGCAGACTCATTGCCAAATCAAACTGCGATTGCAGTTCAGCGGTTGTAATCGAAACCGTCGGATCAACGCGAACTTCGACTTTTGTTTCCTGCACGGCTTTATCGCCCATTAACAATTTGACTGTATAAACGCCCGGCATCGCCTGCGGACCGCGCGGCGAATTTTGAAATTCGCGTTGTTGCTCTTCGTTCGGCGGTTTGCGTTGCGTTGCGCCTTCATAACTCAGATTCCACGTTGCGCGATTCAAGCCTTTTTCCTTCGGCAGATTTTTGACTTCCGAAATTTTTTTGCCCGACGAATCATATACTTCAAATTTCAACTGCGTTTTCGCGTCCGGTTTGTCCTTCAAATAATAAGTAATAATCGCGCCGTTCGGCGGATTTTGCCCTTGAAACGGCTCGTCGCCGATGCCGTAGCGCGTAAAGCGCGTGGCAAACCGATACGCGGGGCGCACATTAAATAAATATGTCGCGTTTTGCAGAATGTTGTCATTCATCTGCTGAACCGGCGTTGCGTCGTCAAAAACCCACAAACTGCGTCCGTGCGTCGCCAAAACAATATCGTTATCGCGCGGATGGACGAGAATGTCGTGAACGGCGACGCGCGGAAAATTTTTCATATTTAATTCCAGCCAATTTTTGCCGTTATTGTATGAAGCATATAAACCCAATTCCGTTCCGGCGTAAAGCAGATTCGGATTTTTCGGGTCTTCCGTTACAACGTGAACGTAAGATTTTTCCGGTAAATCGCCCGTAATATTTGTAAAATTTTTGCCGCCGTCCGTCGTTTTGAAAACATAAGGTTTGTAATCATCAAATTTGTGCCGGTCAACGGAAATGTATGCCGTATTAATGTTTTGGCGCGATAATTCGACGTGCGAAACAGAAGAATCTTCGGGAACTTTCGGCAGATTTTTGACGATATTCGTCCAATTTTTGCCGCCGTCATTCGTCGTTTGCAGATTGCCGTCGTCAGTTCCAACCCAAATTACGTTTGCCTGAATCGGCGATTCGGCAAGACTGATAATTGTCGCAAACGCTTCGGCTGATGTGTTTTCCGTAAAAATCGGTCCTCCCGCATCTTTCAATCTTTCACGATTATTTTTTGTTAAATCCGGGCTGATTGCCGTCCAAGTTTTCCCGAAATCGTTTGATTTAAAAACGACGCTGCCGCCGAGATAAACCGTGTTTTTATCGTGCGGCGAAAGAATCAAAGGTGCGTTCCAGTTAAACCGATATTTGTCGTTTTCCGCCGCGCCGCCAAGTCCGAAATACGGCACGACTGTCTGCTGTTCGCGGTTTTTCATATCGGTTCGGACGACGCTGCCGCCCTGCGATTCGGTTAAAAAAAGTTCGGGATTATCGGCGTAAGAAATGCCGTAAAATCCGTCGCCGAAACTAATCATCCGCCAATCGTCATTCAAAATTCCGGCAGGTTCGCGCGTTCTCGAAGGTCCAACCCATGTTCCATTGTCCTGCAAACCGCCGATTAAATTATAAAAAGGCGCGACATTATCGGCGAAAACCTGATAATACTGCCCGATGGCGAAATTATTTTTATATTCCCAATTTTTCCCGTCGGTTGTAACCGCAACGCCGCCATCCTGACCTTGCCACATTCTTTTTGGATTTAGCGGATCAATCCAAAGCGCGTGATAATCAATATGCGTATTCGGCGAAATCCGCGAAAAATTGCGCCCGCCGTCGAGCGACATAAAAAGCGGTGAAGCGACGGCGTAAACCTTATCTTCATTGGTCGGATCAACTCTGACGCGCGTGTAGTAAAATCCGCGTCCGACAATTTCCTGTCCTTTGTGAACCAGCCTGAAATTTTCGCCTTTATCGTCCGAACGATAGAGCGTTCCTTCCTTCGCTTCCAAAATCGCATAGACGACATTCGGATTGCTCGCCGCGATTGCCAAACCGACTCGTCCAATCATTTTCGGCAAGCCTTTTTCAATCTTTTTCCAACTTCTGCCGCCATCAATCGAACGAAAAACGCCGCCTTGATCGTCGCCGCTCGTAAAAGTCCACGCTTTGCGCTCAAAACGCCACATTCCGGCGTAAAGAATATTCGGATTCTGTTCGTCAATCACCAAATCCGACGCGCCGTGATATTGGTCAATATAAAGAGTTTTCGTCCAAGTTTTGCCGCCGTCCGTCGTCATAAAAACGCCGCGTTCTTCATTCGGTCCCCAAGTGCGTCCAACTGCCGCAACGTAAGCAATATCAGGATTTCTCGGATTGATGACGATTTTTGAAATCGTATCCGAATCCTTCAAACCGAGATAATCCCAATTTTTTCCACCGTCGGTTGATTTATAAACACCGTCGCCGAACGAAACCGAATTTCGCACATTCGATTCGCCCGTTCCAACCCAAATGACATCAGGATTTCCCGGCTCTAAAGCAATATCGCCGACTGAAATTGTATTCTGACGGTCAAAAATCGGTGTCCAATCAACGCCGCCATTGGTCGTTTTGAAAATTCCGCCCGAACCCGTCGCCACATAAACAATATTCGGATCGCCCGGCACGCCTTCGACATCGGCAACGCGCCCGCCCATATTCGCCGGACCGATACTGCGCCACGCGAGATTTTTCATCGCCGACGCGACAGTCATTTTTTCAGTTGAATTTTTGTTATCTTTTTGTTTGTCCGATTCGTTCTGCGCGAATATGGAAATCACACTCAAGCACAAGCAAAAACATACCAGCCACAAACTGACGTTTAGTTTCAGTCTTCGATTATTCATTCGATTTCTCCAAGAAATTTGGTTTTGATAAAACTTAGTTTTTACTACGCAGGTAAAAACTAAATGTTTAGATTATTTGCAATAAAGACTTTCGTGCTTCTTTGATTGTTTCGACAGCTTTTTCCGAAGTTCCGCTTAAAGCTGTCAGATGTCCCATTTTTCGCCCGATTCGAGTTTCACCTTTGCCGTAAAGATGAAGTTTGACATTCGGAAATTGTAGAGCATTAACCCAATTCGGTTCACCTTTCTGCCACAAATCGCCGAGCAGATTCGCCATCGCCGCCGGTCTGTAAAACTCCGTCGCTCCCAACGGCAAACCGCAAACTGCACGTAATTGCTGCTCAAACTGCGACGTTACGCAAGCGTCAAAAGTTAAATGTCCCGAATTGTGCGGACGCGGCGCGAGTTCGTTGATAATGAGTTTTTCGTCTTTCGTCAGAAAAAACTCGACGCACAAAGTTCCGACATATTCGAAAGTTTCGGCGACGCTTCGCGCTATTTCAATTGCTTCGTTAAAAGTTTTCTCTGAAATAATTGCCGGAGCAAAAGAGATGTCTAAAATATGATTAGAATGCTCGTTTTCAATCACGCCGTAATGCGCAAAATTTCCTTTTTGATCACGCGCGCAAACTACCGAAACTTCCTTTTCAAATTCGACAAACGCTTCTAAAACAGCCGCGCGATTTTTTAGATTGGCAAACGCTCTTTCTGTTTCGTCAATTGATTTTATCGTCGTCTGACCTTTTCCGTCGTAACCGAAACCGGCGGTTTTCAAAACGCATGGAAAACCGATTTCTTTGACCGCTTTTTGCAAATTTTCAAGCGTTTCGACATATCGAAACGGCGTGTGCGGAAAATTATTTTTTGCAAGAAAAGTCTTTTCTCTCAAACGGTTTTGCGTAATATGCAAAACTTCGCCGCGCGGAAAAACTTCGACAAACTCGGCGGCTGTTTCAATTGTTTTCGACGGCACATTTTCAAATTCAAAAGTAACGACATCAACCGTTCGCGCAAAATCCTTGACGGCACGCAGATTATCGTATTCGGCTTCGAGTTCAAAATCGGCGACTTGTCCCGTCGGCGTATCGCTTGCAGGTGAAAATGTGTGAACGCGATAACCCATTTTACGCGCTTCGATGGCGAACATTCGCCCAAGCTGTCCGCTGCCGAAAACGCCGATAGTTGAATTTGGTAAAATCGGACTCATATTTTATTTTGCCGGATTAAATTTCAAAAATAAATAAAAACGACAGCATAAAATAACGAATTACTTTATGCCGTCTGTTCGATAGGCAAACACAAAAATATTTGCCATTCTAGGTTTGGCACCTGACACTAAAATTATATCTTTTATCAAATAAATACAAATCAAAATCTATTAATATACTTCGACGGATTTCGTTTGGAGAAAACTAGCCGAGTGTTGAATCCAACACATTTTGAGTTTGTTTCTTTCTAAATTCGCGCAACTTTTCTCGCAGTTCAGGACGCGAATTTGCTAAAACTGAAATTGCCAGAAGCGCGGCGTTTTTCGCGCCCGCGTTTCCAATCGCTAATGTTCCGACCGGAACTCCGGCGGGCATTTGAACAATTGATAAAAGTGAATCCGTTCCCGACAACGCTTTGCTTTGAACTGGAACGCCGAGAACGGGCAAAATTGTCTGTGAAGCGCACATTCCGGGCAGATGCGCCGCGCCGCCCGCGCCTGCGATGATAACTTCGATGCCGCGAGATTCGGCGGATTTGGCGAATTCAAAAAGTAAATCAGGTGTGCGATGCGCCGAAACGACTTTGCATTCGTGTTTCACGCCGAAATCCGTCAAAATATCCGATGCGTTTTTCATCGTTTCCCAATCAGATGTGCTGCCCATAATTATCGAAACAATTGGTTTTTCGTCATTTTTCATTGCTTACAAAATAGAAAAGATGCGCGGCGAAAGCAAATTCACTCTTCTATCTTTTCCATTTTTTGCCGCCAATTCTCTCACGAAACATACGAAAATCTGTATGTATTTATTGATGAAAACATATTATAATTGCCGCACCGAATGCTTGCCCAAAACGAATTCGTTAAAATAAACCAGAAGAATAAACGCCGCCGCGACCACCGCGTTGAATCTGCCCCAGAGCAGCAAATCGGGAACGAGAAAAAATTCCAGAATATTCATCGTCGCCACAATCGCTATCTGAATAACCGCGTTGAGTTTCGGTTTGATGCGGCTCAAAATCCAAATCGTCATCCCGATTTCAGCCAATCCGATTAATATCGTTAAAGGTTTCGCATAATCGTTTCCCAAAATTCGCCCGACAATCTGTTCGTGACGCGGCACGAAATTCAGCACTTTGCAAAAAAGTCCGTTTATCAACCAAACTACGGCGATCAAATAAGTCAAAATTTTATGGATTTTACCGTTTGTCATTGCTTCAGTTAATGCCGTTTTAATCTCGAAACGCGCATCAATCATTCTACAAAAATGAAGGACGAAGCCGAAACTTCATCCTTCATTATTCCTAATTTATCCTTCAAACTTACGCCGAATAGCCTTTTGCGCCGTCGAATTTGTAGAGATTTTCACTTTAGACAGTTGAGCAATTTCAGTAGCGGTAAAATCAAGCGCAAAAGAGCGGAAAATTTGACGGAATTTCTTCTTAGAAATCTTGGCACGAATAAATTGCTGGTATGTTACTGTCATAACTAGATTAACTATTATACCTTAGTTCTTATCTAGTCTTGACCGTTTCTTTTTATGTTAAAATCAATTGAAAAATAATTGGTTAAATCTTCTTTCAATAAGTTAAGATACTCAAAAAACTTTGTATTTATGGAAAAGTTATGAAAAAAGTCCTTTTTTTAATTGTAATTTTATCGGCATCGGTTTTCGCGCAAACAAAAGATTACACAAAATATGCGAATCAAGGGTTAAAACAGAGAATAAATAGAGATGCTGCCAGTTTGCCGTAGCAATGAACGAATAAACCTTCTCCAGACCTGATTTTTGAGCCGTTTTGAACGTCTGTTTTCTCTATTATCCAATTAAACAAAGA
>JBBSIE010000096.1:0-16190 GCA_038232235.1 Pyrinomonadales bacterium
AAAAAGCAGCGAGACGATGATTTATCTGGCGATGAGTGGCTTGATGCTGAGGCGTTTGGCAATAAAAGAGCCATATGGAACGCCAAGCAGACAAAGACTAAAGTTAAAACGTTGAGAGCCAACTTCTTAAACAGCCTCTAATGCAAGCCGAACTCGATGTTTTGAAAAACAAACCGAATATGGAACGCGAAGAAAGACTGTTTGAAGATGTAAGTTTAGCGGCATTTTTGTATGTTCGCGCAACGGATTCATGGAAAGCACTTAACGACGAACTCGGCTTGCGCCCGAACTTTGATGAAGAAATAGCGGAATTTATTTTATCGTTGGATTTGATGGAGGCGAAAGAAAAACTAATGCGGAAAATGGCTTTTAGCGAAACGGAAGCGTCGCCGCCGAATCAATTGCTAAAATTAACCCAGAAAAGCCGAACGGCAAACGATGGATTAACGCCATTGCTAAAGCTGTGACTGAAATCGAAAACAATTTGTTTATGAGTTTTGAACGCTGATTCACATTCGCTTTTGATGCTGTCGGAAACCAGCAACATGATTTGCGCGATAAAAGGTAAAAGGCTTATCAAAGCACAAACTTCGATAAGCCTGAACTATCTGAAAGAAAGGAATGAATCTACTGAAACCAACGGACACGCCAAATTTATCAAACAAAGCGTATTCCTTACCAAAAATAAAAACTATGGCAGGACAAATAATACCAAGTTGCGCGAAAATATGAGAAAAAAATCCTGATTTCAAATTTAGCTAAAAGCTGTTAGCTGAAAGCTGTTTTTTTCAGTTAATCTAATTTTTCTTTATTTACGCAACTTGGTATAACAAAACGCGGCGAAAACACTTGGTATATTCGCATCTTTCTCGGACGCGATGCGGACGGCAAGCGGAAGTATTTCAACAAGACGATTCACGGCACGAAAAAGGACGCGCAAAAATTTTTAACAGCGAAAACACGCGAAAAAGATTTAGGCATTTTTATTGAACCGGCTTCGATACCTTTGAATGAATTTCTTGACCGTTGGCTTGAAGAAACTGCCAAGCCGCGCATCAGAGAAAGCACTTTTTCAAGCTATGAATCGATATTAAGAAATTATGTCAGAGCAAAAGTTGGCACTCACTAGGCACTCAAAGCGAAAAAGGCAAGTATCTAAGACTTGCCTTTCATTCTTCTAAACTACTGAATTTATTAAAGATATTGTGGAGCCGGTGAACGGATTTGAACCGCCGACCTGATGATTACAAATCAACTGCTCTACCAACTGAGCTACACCGGCTTATGTTTGCGAAATAAAACGCAAGCAAAAATACTACAAAATCAAACGGTTTTCTGCAAGTTCGCAACAGAAATAAAAATTATTGTTAAACCGGAAAAATAATCATCGACCATTGTTCAACGGAAAGGTTGCGATAGTATTTGCCTGAATCCGGCAAATCATTTTTTTTCAAACTATCCTCTTAATTTTTCCTACAAAAGAGAATAAATTCAAAAATTAAAACGAGCAGAATAAGGAGAATAACGTGAGTTTTCAGAAGTTTTATACAAAATTCGGGATGCTTTTAGCGATTTCAATTATTTTTACCGCAGCAGCTTTTGCCCAAAATCCGAACCCGACGGCGACACCGACGGTAATTATCAATCAGGATAATAGGGAAATGCCGATTGCAACGGGCAATAATTTGTACTGTGCCGGTTATGTACAAACCGCGCCGATTGATACGAAATATGAAGTTGTCGGCGCACAGGACGAAAAAGATCGGCATATTTACGCGCAGGGCGATTTGTTGTATGTCAGTATTTCGGCGAAAAGCGGTGTCAAGGTCGGCGATATGTTTTCGGTCGTTCGTCCGCGCGGCAAAGTTGAAACGCGCTGGACTAATAAGAAGAATCTCGGCTTTTATGTGCAGGAAGTCGGCTCGGTTGAAATTGTCGCCGTTAAACGGGAAGTTTCGGTGGCGCGTGTGAAAACTTCTTGCAGCAGTTTACTGCTCGGTGATTTATTGCAGCCGATTCCTGATCGCGTGAGTCCGCTTTTTAAGCAAAGACCGCCGCTCGATGTGTTCGGTTATTCGGTGTGCAAAACCAGAGGCAGAATTTTTATGGCGCGGGACGGTCAGGAACTGCTCGGACGCGAAACGGTTGTTTATATTGATCTCGGCGCGGAAGATAACGTCAGCGTCGGCGATTATCTGACGATTTTTCGTCCGCTCGGAACGGGAAATATTTTGGACACTCAGCAGGACGAATCGGTCAGCGCACGCGACGGAGGTTTTCAAAGCGATGAATATCGCGGCGGGAAATTTTCCAATCAGGCAGCGCGTAAATCAGGCAGTAAAGCAAACGGGAAAGTCGTTACGACCAACGATGCTAAAGAAGGTCGGCAGGAAGATTTGCGAAGAGTTCTCGGCGAAATGGTGATTCTGAATGTTAAAGAAAAAACCGCGACGGCAATTATTACGCGCACCGCTTCGGAAATTCACACGGGCGACAGAGTTGAATTGCAATTTAAGTAAAAAGTAAAAAGTAACAAATTAAGACGGGAAACAAGTATTTTCGCCGTTGATTAAATCTTAAAAAAGTGGACGGAGTTATTGCAAAATTATAGAACTTTGTTCGCTTTTATATTATTGAGTGAAACTTTCCGCCGACAAATGATCTTTTGGTTTGAAGTTTCTTATTTCTCTTAATGAAAGACCGCGCCGCGCAATTAAAATTAAACCGATTGCCGTCCAGAATAAAATTCTGCCTTTGCGGATAATCGCCAGAGTGATGCCGATGCCTGCGCCGAGCGCGAGAGTTTCCGTAATAAATTTCGCTCCGGCTTCGTCAACGCCGATCAGAAAAGGCACGAGTTTAAAGACAATCGTAATCACGCGGCTCATTGATTCGAGCAAAAATGAACCGTAAATACTTGGAAAAATTTCGCTGATGCGGCTTAAAATAAACAAAATTTCCGTAACGCCGAGCGCGTGAAAAATTATTTCAAGAAATACAATCGGCAAAAAGCGGCGCGGATGTTTGCGGTAAAATCCGAAAATAAGGTCTTCAAAAAGTCGAACTTGTCCGCGCCCGTTTTCAAAAATTCTCCGTCCGATTCGGCGATTATAAAACCAGTTGCACAAATTGCTGACAATATGAAGCTGGCGAAAAACGATAAAAACACCGAATAAAATAAGGAAAAATACCAAAAAAATCAATGCGTCAATCGTCAAAACCCAAGCCTCGGGAACTTGAGAATTTCTCAAAAAAGTGATTGCGCCAAAGGTGATAAAAATTCCGGTTATCAGCGAATAAAATAAGTTTTCCGTAGCAATCGAAGAAAACCCGACGACGAGCGGGAGACGATTTCTGACGGCGAGTGCTTTCGACGTTCCGCTGACAATAATGCCGAGCGGAATAATGCTGCTCAATGCCTCGCCGATCATTACGGCGGAAAGTGCGTCGGAAAATTTCAGCTTGTAAGGCTCATAAACCGACAATCGCCAGGCGGAAGCGCGACTGCAAATTCGCAAAAAATGGATGAATAAAATTAGAGCAAATCCGCCGAAACCGATTTTTTCGATGCCTTTGATTATCTCACTGATTCCCACCGAATAAACAAAATAAAAAAACAAACCGATGCCAAGAACGGTCAGCAAAATGCCGAAAGTCTTTACCCTTTTGAGATGTTTTTCGTTTAAGCCCGGAAGTTGAGAAGCGGGAGTTTTGACTTGCGTTTCAGTATTCACTTGCATTAAAGCCTTTAGATTAAATGACTAAATTAAGATGCTACCTTTTTGAAGGCAAATCGGCAAATATACTGGTTTGCCAACTGCAAAAGACACTGAATTTTTTAATAGTTGTTCATCCGACATACATAAATTTCCTTTAAAACCGCTTGATAAGAGATTTGCAAACGAGTTCGGCTAAACTTAGAATTAAATTTATTCAAATCTTTATATAAAAATTAAGGGAAATTTATTATGAACGCAACGGTTTTAGAAAAAGAAAATTTACATCCGGCTTTAACAGTTTTGAGCGAAGAAGAGGAACAGTTTCGCGCGGCAATCCGCGAATTTGCCGAAGGCGAAGTTCGTCCGCGCGTCGAAGAAATGGAGAAAAACGCTCATCTTGACCAAGATTTAATCAAACAGTGTTTTGAATTGGGTTTGATGGCGATTGAAACGCCGGAAGAATACGGCGGCGCGGGTTCGACGTTTTTTAACGCGATTTTGGCGATTGAAGAATTGGGAAGAGTTGACGCGAGCGTTTCGGTTTTTGTTGACGTGCAGAATACTTTGGTCACGAACGCGATTATTCGCTGGGCGAACGAAGATTTAAAGAAAAAATATCTGCCGCAAATGGCGCAAAACAAAGTCGGCGCGTATGCTCTGAGCGAAGCCGGAAGCGGTTCGGACGCGTTCGCGCTGAAAACGAAAGCCGTTGACAAAGGCGATTTCTGGGAAATAAACGGGCAGAAACTGTGGATTACCAACGGCAACGAAGCGGAGATTTTTATCGTTTTCGCCACCGTTGATACCGAAGCCGGTTACAAAGGAATCACGGCATTTATTGTCGAAAAAGGGTTTGAAGGTTTTTCAGTCGGCAAAAAGGAAGATAAACTCGGCATTCGCGCCAGTTCGACGACTGAATTGATTTTGGATAATTGCCAAGTTCCAAAAGAAAATGTTTTGGGCGAAGTCGGCAAAGGCTATAAAGTTTCGATTGAAACATTAAACGAAGGCAGAATCGGCATCGGCGCGCAAATGATCGGCATCGCGCAGGGCGCGTTTGAAGCGGCTTTAAATTACACGAACGAGCGCGAACAGTTCGGCAAAAAAATTTCGGATTTTCAAGCCGTTCAGTTCCAACTCGCGGAAATGGCGATTGATTTGGAAGCCGCGCGTTTATTGGTTTATAACGCGGCGCGGCTCAAAGATGCGAACAAACCGTTTTTGAAGGAAGCGGCGATGGCGAAAGTTTATTCTTCAAGAATTGCGGAAAAAATTTCGTCAAACGCCATCGAACTTTTCGGCGGTTACGGTTATGTCAAAGATTATCCGGTCGAAAAATTCTGGCGCGATTCAAAAATCGGCGCGATTTACGAAGGCACGTCGAATATGCAACTTCAGACGATTGCCAAGTTGATTATGAGCGGAAAATGATCAAACAACAGAAGCCGGAATTTTTTAAGAATCCCGGCTTTTTTGTGTTAGAATTCGAGTATGGAAACTTACACAATCGAAATTTTAGAGCCGAAAGCAAAAAAATTACTCGATGATCCGGCTAACTTAAATTTAATAAGAATTCAAGAAACCCCAAAGAAAAAAAAGAATCGTAAATTCGGCAGTATGAACGGATTAGTCGAATATATTGCCGATGATTTTAACGCGCCATTAGAAGATTTTGAGGAACATATGTGATGAATCTTCATGCCATCGAAAAAAAAGAGGTGCGAATCAAAATTGATTCGCACCTCTTTTTATTTCCGAATTTGAAATTTACTGCGGCAAACGTCCCGGCGTGAGCGGCGCACCCGCATTTTCCAGTGTTTTTTCAAACGCAGGTAAATCAACTTCGACTAATTTTCGTAAACGCGCCAGTACGGGTTTGAATTCCGAAGATGCAAGATTGTATTGAGCAATCTGTGTTTCCGTCGGTTTGACCGAAGAAAGACGAACGGTGTCGGCGACAACGCTGACGCGCGAACTTATTGAAGGCGGCGGCGTGTCGGTGTTTTCGCGTCCGCCGCGCAGTTCGTTGATGATGTTATTGATTTCGTCGTCGTATTGTTTCGCCTGATTGATAAGCTGCTGGTTTGCCACCGGAGCTTCATTGGCGGCGCGTTTCAAAAATCCGATGCGTGTTTTGGTTTCCGTCGCCACTTGGTTTGCGCCGCCGACCGCTCGCTGTAAGTCGGACAATTGACGCTGAAAGGCGACGAGTTCGGCGCGTTCGGCATCGGTCATTTTTTCTCTGCCTTCGACGATGACTTCAAAACTCTGCGTTCCGGGCATCGGTGTCACCACGCCGCGAACGCGCATCGCCATTGCCACGCTGTATTTTCCGGGCATTACGAGCGGACCTTGCGGACCGCGATTTCGTAAAAAGTCGGGCAAATCCGGGTCGTCCGCGACGCGCGGCGGCGCGGCGGAAATCGCGGGCGGCGTGTAGCGCATATCCCACACGACGCGCTGCATTCCGGCGGTCGCCGGCGCGCTCAAACGGCGCACGACTTTGCCTTGGTCATCAGTGATTGTGAAAAGCAGCGCAGGCGCGTCTTCTTCGGTTTCGGCGCGTAATTCTTCGATTGAAGGATAACGAATCGGCTGTTTTTTCTTGTCGGCTTCGCGTTCGGCTTCCTGCCGGATTTGCTTTAATGTTTTCGGCGCGTCCTTCAAATAATAACTCATCGCCGCGCCGTACGGCGGATTAGGAGCGGTGTAGAACGATGAACCTTGAAACCCCGAAAAAACCGTGTTCGAGCGGATGTACATCAGCGTATCTTTGACCGGAAACAGCATCGAACTCTGTTCGAGCGACTGTTTATTCGTCTGACGCAGCGACGAATAATCGTCCAACACGTAAAATCCGCGCCCGAATGTTGCTAAAACCACATCGTTCGCCTGTTTTTGAATCGCAATGTCGCGGACGGCGATGGTCGGCAGATTGCCTTTCATCTGAATCCATTTTTGTCCGCCGTCAACCGTGAAAAATACGCCGAATTCCGTGCCGACGAACAGCAGATTCGGATCAACGTAATCCTCAGCAATCGCGTACAGCGAACCACGCGCGGGCAAATTTCCCGCAATCGAAGTCCACGTTTTTCCCGTGTCGCTGCTTTTCAAAATATACGGTTTGAAATCGCCGTTTTGATGATTGTTAAATAGCGCATAAACCGTATTTTGATCGTGTTGCGATGCCAGCACGCGGCTGACGTAACTCATATCGGGAACGCCGGGAAATTTCTCGATTTTGCGGTAACTTCCGCCGTCGTTTTCCGTCACCTGAATCAAACCGTCGTCCGTTCCGACGTAAATCAAACCCTGCTTTTTCGGCGATTCCGAAATCGTCGAAGCGTTGCCGTACAATGCGGTTGACTGGTTTTTCGCAATCGCGTCGGGCGATTGAACTTTGCCGAAAACGGGCAGTTGATTTCTATCTAACTGGCGCGTCAAATCGCCGCTGATCGCCTTCCAGTCGTCGCCGCGATTATCGGATTTGAATAGTTTATTGCCGGCGAAATAAAGCCTCGTGTGCGTGTGCGGGCTGATGATAAACGGCGAGTCCCAATTGTAACGCTGCGACTCGATATTCGCGCCTTCAATCGGCTGAATGTCAACATTTTCGCCCGTCCGCTTATCGAAACGAACCAAACCGCCGTTCTGACTTTCGGCGTAAATCGTGTTCGCGTCTTCCTGATCAACCGCCGAGCGAAAACCGTCGCCGCCGTTCGTGACCAACCAATCGGCGTTGATGATTCCGGCACTGTTGCGCGTTCTCGAAGGTCCGCCGAGCGAATTATTGTCCTGCGTTCCGCCGTAAACGTAATAAAACGGCGCGTTATTGTCGAGCGCGACTTCGTAAAACTGCGCGACCGGCAGATTGGCTTTGAAATTCCAATTCTCGCCGTGATCAAAACTTTCATAAATGCCGCCGTCGCAGCCGACCAGATAATAATCGGTATTTTTCGGATCAATCCAAATCGCGTGGTTGTCAACGTGCTTCAATTTTTCGCCGAGCGGTTTCTGCGTTTTTCCGCCATCGTCGGAAACCTGGAAAACAACATTCGGAATATAAAGTCGGTCAACGTCTTTCGGATCAGTAATAATATTTCCGTAATACATTGCCTGCGCGATATTCGGACTCATCTTTTCCCACGTCGCGCCGCGATCTTTTGAACGGAAAATGCCGCTCAGATTCCCGCTCGCTTCGACCGTCGCGTAAACGATATTCGTATCAACCGGCGAAATTGCAATGCCGATTCTGCCCAAATCTCCCGGCGGCAGACCGCTTTTCAATTTCGTCCAGGTATTTCCGCCGTCAGTTGATTTATACAGCGCACTTTCCGCTCCGCCGTCAACGAGCGTGTAAAAATGACGGCGACGCTGCCACGCGGCGGCATACATCACATCAGGATTCGACGGATCCATCACGACATCGGTCACGCCCGTATTTTCGCTGACGGTAATCACCGCTTTCCAGGTTTTGCCGCCGTCCGTCGTTTTATAAAGACCACGTTCGCCGCCCGCCGACCACAAAGGTCCCTGCGCGGCGACGAAAACCACGTTTGAATCGCGCGGATCAATGACGATTTTGCCGATGTGTTCGCTCGTCTTCAAACCCATATTTTTCCACGATTTACCGCCGTCTTCGGATTTATAAACGCCGTCGCCGTAACCGACGCTGCGCTGGGCGTTATTTTCGCCCGTGCCGACCCACACGACTGCCGGATTGTTCGGATCGAGCGTTACCGCGCCGATTGAATACGAACCTTCTTTGTCAAAAACCGGAGTCCACGTCGTTCCCGCATTAACGGTTTTCCAAACGCCGCCCGAAGCTACGCCGACGTAATAATTCGCCCGGTCGTTCGGGTTAACCGCAAAAGCGATCACGCGCCCACTCGTTACCGCCGGACCGATTGAACGAAACTTCATTCCGTTAAAAGTGCCGCTCGACATCGGTTCGGGCTTTGGTGTCGGCGTTGTCGCCGGAGTCGGCGAAGGTGTCGGCGAAACCGACGGCGACGGCAATGTTTGGGCTTTTGAATCCTGTTGAGCGAATAAACTTGCATTGGCAAACAGTGAAAGACAAAGCAAAAGCAAAGAAATACGCAATTGGCGCATAGCTGAAAACTCCTTTTGGATTAAATTTTTGATAGTTTAAAGACTTGAAAGCATTATCGCTTGATATGAAAACTCAAGCAAGTAAATATGGTGTAATTTTCAAAAGTTAATGAAATTTTTAAGCCATCGAGCGAATATTCAGCCGACTAAATTCTTCAGATACTTTGTCGCATCGAAATTTTCGGTTTTTGTATCCTTTAACACAAACAAAATCGCGTTTCGATATGTTTTCGCGTCCGGTTTGCCATTGAAACAAGGCGTTTCAATCTCCGTCAAACTTAAATAGATGACCAAACAACTGAGCAGCATCCACAAAAGAATTTCTTCGCGCGTTCCGATTGGATTGTGTTTCCAAATTGTTTCGCAGTCTTCTTTAATTCCTCGGCAAATTCTCTCAAATTCCTGTTCGCTGATTTTTGTCATCCGTTTTTACTGAAATGTAAATATATTTATTTTTGATTTTTGGGCAAAAGCCGAAATCCTTTAATCCGGGATTTCGGCTTTTTGTTGTTAAATCATTTCCTCATACATCAAATAATGCGACGCTTCCATTCCAAGTTTTTCGTAAACTTTTCGAGCAGTTAAATTTTCTTTTTCAACATATAATCGAAAGCCGCAGACATTTCCGTTTTCCCGCGCTTTGTTTTTCACAAAATCATAAAGACGACTGTAAATTTTTCGACCGCGCGCTTCGGGCAAAATATAGACGCTCTGAATCCACCAAAACCAGCTATTGCGCCAATCGCTCCACTCAAAAGTTATCATCAAACCGCCGATTATTTTATTTTCTTCTTCGGCGACGACGTAAAAACCTTTTTTTTCGTCATTAAAAACAGCTTCGACACCGCTTTGCAAAATGCGTGTTTCGAGCCTTTTTCCTTCGGTTTCGAGTGCCATCGCCTGATTAAATTCGACCAAATCCGGCGCGTCTTCAATTTTTGCGATACGAATATTCATAGGTTTTTCGCTTGACGATATTTTGTTCAACCACTAATCTATAATGTTTTGTTCATTTTACAAAACTAATTGACATTATGAAACTTCGGTTCATAAACCCTATGTTTCACATATATTTACCTAGTGTTATGGAGTGTTACATATTGACGTTACCAAAGTATTCCATCACTCTAAAACACTCTGTAACATCACGTATCAGATACGCTTTTAGATACAGGTAAATTGGCAAGTCTATTTTGAATTTGATAGACTGCTTTTGCTAGAAACATATTCAGTTGTCAAAGAACTGAAAAGTGTCAAAGAACTGAAAAGGACGGTTTGAGAGTGGACGCTCAAGCCGTTTTTCTTTGTTCAAAATTATTCCTTAGCGGCGGTTTTAACGTAGTTGTCATTCGTTTTTACTGCGGCTTCACCTTTTTCAGCTTCCGCAACTTTTTGCGCAAGCTCCGGGCGGTTTAATTCAGACTGCCGTTCTTTCGCTTCAATCGCAAAATGCCTTTCAATATCAAGCGCAAAACACGCTAATTTTTTATCTTTCCGCCGTCGCTTGAAGGTTTTTAACTAACCGAGATTCTAAAGCCTCTAAAACCAAATCCATATAAATCGGAATATCTAAGGATTCCGTTTCGTAGCGTGAAATTGTGTTTGGAACAACTCCAATCTTTTCAGCTAAAGTTGCTTGAGTTAATCCAAGCCTTTCACGGCGTTTTTTTAGTTCATCACTTTTCATACACTTGCAATCATACCTTAAGAATAAAATAAGTGCAATAAAAGATATAAAAGTAGTCTTTAGGAATTAAAATCATTCTTAAAGACTTGACAACTATTCTTTAAGAATGATAATATTAGTGAAGTTAAGAAATTAACTAAATAAAAAATTAAGGAAGGATTAAAAAAATGATAGAAATTACAGACACAAACAAATTCGGAAAAGTTACAGCCGACGCGATTGCAAAAGTTGAATTGACGGTTAAAGACGCGCAAATCAAAACGCGCTGGATTAACGCGATTGCCAAAGCCGTTATTGAAATCGAAGAAAACGGCGCGTTTATGAATTACGACGCGGAATGTAACTATGTTGTCATTTGGAGTCAGAAATCGAATGAAGTTTATTCGGCTAACGGCAAGTGCCAGTGCCGAGCCTTTGAGCGCGGTTTCGCTTGCTGGCATCGCGCCGCCGCCCGTCTGATTCGGCTTTATCTTGAACTGCCGGAAAACATCACGCCGAATTTTCCGAACGCGGAAAAACAAATTAAAGAAATTCCATATCTGCCGAATACACGCGAGCCGATCAGAGCCGAATATGTAGAAAAGATTCTGCGCGGGTATGCGGCTAGGCATCCTGACGAATAGCGGAGAAGGTAATAAAAAAAGCCTGTCTTATCGAAAACAGGCTAAAAAGAGAAGGTCAATGAAACGAACAAGGAAATTCCCCAATTTCCCTATCCATAGAATACACGCCGCAAGGTTTGGAAAGTTGCAAAAATAACATAAAGCCGTAAGCGTCAAACCTTGCGGCTTTTGTTATTTCTAAGGAGTGCACTAAATGCGAGTGGTATTACACGGTTTGGTATTTAATAACAAATTATAAAGTTGTTTGCCTTTGTTATTACGACAATAACTTAATTTTGCTATTCTGGCACGTCCCTTGCTAATCAATTATGCGTCAGGATGGTTTTTATAAATGACCACAAACCATCTTAATTTTTAGTTAAGGGTTAATACACTCTAAAACTATGCGAGTAAATTACTTCCTCAGTGTTTGCTTATCCAGCCTAGCCTTTACCGCTAGGCTTTTTTATGTTTTTGATAGCCGTAAGCGTTAAAACTTACGGCTTTATGCTTTTTTTTTATCATCGCGCACCGGACGCTAACAAAGATTGCGGAGCGATTTTGACGTTTCGCGCTTGCCGTAAAAGCGATTCGATTGAGCGTTTTCGCTCGCCAATTGCCATTTTAACCTCGCGGACATCTTCATTGGCGGAAGAAACCGCGCCGGATGCGATGTTAAATTCTCGCTGCAAATCAATAATTTGTTTTTGCATCGCGTCGAGTGGTTTGGCGAGTTCGGCAACGGTGTCTTGAAGCTGCGGCAACCGCTCTTCATCACGGCGCAATAAAAGCCTTTCGAGAATGGTTCGCGCCGATAGAATTTCAATCGGTAAATCGTTGCGCTTGTGTGCCAGTGCGATTAAAGCACTTGAATCGGCATTATCCGCCGCGCTTGCCATTTTTGCGCCTAAGTCCGATAACTCCGCTTCAAGGCGCGTCAAGGTTTCGGTTTTGTTTTGTATTTCTGTCATTTTGTCTGTCAGTTTGTCTGTCATATTTTTATCTCCTTATTCTGTCTTTTGGTTTTTGTGTTGTTTTTTAATTTAACAACTAAAAAATCGCGCAACTGGTCGCGGCTTATGAAAATTAGCCAAAGCCAAAGCGCAAACCGCGTCATCATTCGCTCCCGAAGGCGCGGAATATCTAACGCCGGTTCGCGTTTATTCATACTCGAAACTTTCTAATTCATTGACGATTACGCCTTCGGGAAAGCCGATTTCCTGCTTTTGTATCGCAAGGGCAAGCGATTCCATTAACTGCTGTTTGGACGGTGAAGTAAATTTGAAGCCTTCAAAGTTGGAGCGTCCGCCTTTTTGCAAACTTTCTAAAACTGCATCACCAACGCCCGTGCTATCTGTTAAGCAAGAAACATTGCCAACGATACGCCGAATGGTTTCGGTTGTGTCCAGCCAACTTTTTTGAAAACGCTCAAATACGCAGACTTTTCTTTTTGCGTCAAGTCCGATTAAAACAGTCCAATCAACCGATTTTGCCAAGTCTAAGCCAAAGCAAACGGGTTTTTGATTCGACATCGGCGTTATGCAGTCATAAATCGCAACCATTGAAAACGGATTGCCTTCATCGTCCGACGGTTCGGCTAAATACAATTCTCGAAAAACATTGTCCGGCAATTGCCGCCGGGCATCTTCGATTTCATCTTCGGATAAAATTCCGGCATCAACCGCATCATAAGCTGTAATTTTTTGATAACTCATTCCCGGTTCGCCGCTTTCGGCTTTTCGCGCCAAACGATAAGCCCAATTTTTGCGTCCTTTGACGTTGCCAATAATCCGAACTTTTCCGCGTGTTGCCGTCAGTGTTGACCGCAGAGCAAACCAAGCATCTTCACGGGCGCGTGTGGCTTCATCAAAGACAGCGGCATAAACATCTTCGCCGTAAAGGTTATCCGGCTTTTCCGCCGATTTGCAGACGATTCTTGCGCCGTTAATCAAAGTTAAAGTTAAGTCGGATTCGTTCGCCGTAAAAGCATCACGCGGCAACCCGGCTTTAAGACGGCGAAACGCGATTTTAGCTTGATTATAGACGGGCGCAACCCAGTAAAAATCTTGCCCTTTTTTGCCTTGTAACGACTCTTCAAGCAGCCATACCAAACAAGCGGCTGTCTTCCCTGCTTTTGTTGACGCTTCGATAACGGCATAACGCGCATCGGTAAAAATCGCATCAATCTGATAATTTGCCAGTTGCGGTCTTTGGTAATGAATTTGTTTTGTCTTGGTTTTATTCTCCATCGGTAATTAACCTCGTATTAGAATTGTTAAAACTAAAAGTGATTAACATCGGTTCGCCGTCTTTGCCTCCGACATCGAGATTAATCGGAGCTTTGCCTTCGGCGCGGTCAAAACATTCTCGGATTGCCGCAATATCACCGGAAATTGCTAGTTTTATTAGTGTTTTAGCAATCTCTTCGGCAACCGTTTGTTCGGAAGCATTCGGCATTTGTTCGGCAAGTTGTTCGCGCAAGGATTCAGTTAATTTTGTAAGTCGCGGTCTTCCCGAACTATTTCCCGTTTCGCCTTTTTTGAAACGATTGCCGATTTTGTTGCCGGGCGCGAATTTGCCCGTTGCCGTTTGTTTTCCGTTTGTTTTTTGTAAGTTTTTCATTTTTTTTGGTTATCAGTTTGCTTAAATCCTTGCTCAAATCGTTCTTGTGTAAAGCTGCGAAAGTCCTGAGAATGTTCGCGGAGCTTTTGAAATTCGCTTAAATTATCTTGCGGGTCGTCAGAGTTATTTTCCTGTGTAAGATATTTCTCGAATAACCGCCCGTGAAGTTCGTTTTTTGTGGATTGTTCGCCAAACGCTTCTGCAATTATTTGTTTATTTTTTTCTGAAATTGTTGTCATATTTTTGTTTTTCGCTTTCGATTTAAGCGCGTTTTATTGTCGAAGCCTTGGCTTGCTATGCCTTTAGAACTGTTCATTGTCCGTTGCTGTGCGTTTCTTCAATTCGTCGTTGTAATAGTCGGCTAAGACGCGATGATTACTAGCAAGTCTGCTTTGATACAAAGCCGCTTTCCGATAATCTTCGTCATTGAATTGACTTTCTTTTTTGTAAGCCAACACAAGTTCGCCGCTATCGTTTTCAACTTCGATCACGCCGAAAACAGGCAGACCGCGTTCGTCAACACTTTTTTCTAAAAGTTCGATTATGTTTTCTTTTACCAAGTCTTTAATGATTGTTTCCTGCAAATTTAATAATTGTTTGTTCGTGTTCATTTTAATTTCTCCCTAACTTATAAAGTTTGAATGATGCGTCGCAAATTATTCGGCGCGTTTGTTATTGTTTCGGCTTCTATCCGTGATAGATTGCCGTCAATTTCGAGAATTGAAAGTTGTTCGTCAAGAATGGTTTGAAAATCAGATTGAAGTTGTTCGTCATTCAAAACGGTTGCGAGTTTCGAGTTGTAAGAATCAATATAATGATTTGATTCGATTATTTCTTTTTGTTGATTTATCAAATAGTCTGCCAAATCATAACCATTTGCTTTCTGTTCGCTGGTGGCAAAGTTTTCAATCAGACGCGATGTTTTAACATTCACGCCTTGCCGCGCCGCGTCCGCTGCGACGGTTTGCCATTGATCGAAGCCGTCCGCGTCCGGGTAAAGAATAATGTTCCGGCTTCCGATTCGTTGCAGTCGTTCGGGTTTGAGCCAAGTTTTAGAGTTGCATCCGAGCCAAACAAATTCGGGAAAACAAAGCGTTGCGATAATTGCCGTTTTTTCAGCTTCGACAATTCCGATTGGTTTATTCGGGAACTTCGATAAAAGGTGTTCGCCGAAAAAGATTTGCTTGTAATTAAAATCTTTCAATTTCAGTTTTGCGGGCAAAGACGAAGGTTTTTCATATTCGCCTTTGAGCCGTTTCCCGTTGTCCTTATCGAATCTGATTAGTTTTGCGCGGCAAACTCTGTTTAATCGGTCAATACTCGGAAAACAAGTGTAATTGCCGCGTGAATCAAGATGAGTTCCGACAAAATACATTTTCAAAACTGCTGTGATTTCGTCAATGCAATCCGGGAACAAATTAAACAGAAACTGTATGAAATTATTTTGATCGTAATTTGATAATGTCGCTTTGAAATGCTCAAACGGAATGACATCAAAAGTTTTTGATTCGGTTTGAACGGTTTCATTGTTTCGGGCAAAACCGTAATTTGATGAGCCGCGTTTCTTTGTTTTGTTTGACTTCGTTTTGAATTCGCCGCTTATGTTCGGATTATCGGCGAAAAATTGTTTCGGCTTATAGTGATAACCGCATTTCGATTCACGGTTGCA
Source organism: Pyrinomonadales bacterium (assembly GCA_038232235.1). Lineage (GTDB taxonomy): Bacteria > Acidobacteriota > Blastocatellia > Pyrinomonadales > Pyrinomonadaceae. Next base: position 15,412 of record JBBSIE010000096.1, read on the forward strand.
GCGCCCGACATCGCTTGCCAGATATTCGCCGCGTTCGTCTTGGTAACGAACAAAGCAATGTTTCGAGTTACACGCCAGGCAAGTGTGCCGTGACTTTGTGCCGTGATATTTCTCAAGTTGAATCATAATTTTGATTTTGCTTAGGGTTACGAATTAAACGAATTTAACGAAATAAGCCTGTTTGTAACAACTTACAGGCGTAACATCTAACGAACCGCTACGAATTAAGTATCATAGAACTTTTTCGCTATGCCTTAATTCGTAGTTAATTCGTAAAAATCTCATCTCTAAGTCCTTTGTTTTCAGCTTAATTCGTTTAATTCGTTTAATTCGTAACGCAAACCTTGAAAATGTCGCGTGGTCTGCCTTCTGTTTTTTCTTCGATTTTCTCAATTCGATTAAGTTCAACCAATGTTTCCAAAGCCGCGCCAATTTCCTTCGATGTTCGGTTGCGGTTGAACAAATTACTGATTTCAGTTTTTGACAAACCGGATTCGCTCGACTGCAAGGCGGTAAAGATTTCGTCTGCTATTTTGTCGCCTGAAACCATACCGAAAATATACTTTGCAGAATCCTCGCAGTATTGCCACAAAGCAAGTGCCGCCTCAAGATGTTCAAGCCGAATAATGTCAGTACTGCTAATACACTTTTCAGTTAGAAATTATGCAATAGCAGAATGCCAAGCGGTCATCAAATATTCAAACGATGTTATTGAACTTAGTGCCTTTTCCGAGAAACTTTTTAGTCCTTGACTGATTAACTTACTCACTTTGGTCATT
>JBBSIE010000097.1:0-16001 GCA_038232235.1 Pyrinomonadales bacterium
TCTTTGTTTAATTGGATAATAGAGAAAACAGACGTTCAAAACGGCTCAAAAATCAGGTCTGGAGAAGGTTTATTCGTTCATTGCTACGGCAAACTGGCAGCATCTCTATTTATTCTCTGTTTTAACCCTTGATTCGCATTACTTATAAGTTACAACATCATTTTCAGGATCAACGTAAGTTGTAGCAACCGAAATTTCTTTAACGATGTTTGAGCAATTTTTATTTTGTGCTGTACCAAGCGACCCACAACTGGCTGTTATTTCAGTTTGGCTTAAAGCTAAATTTGTGACGTTAGCCGGATAATTGGGATCAATTATTGCTTTTTTTAATTCGGGATAACGATTCCATTTTTTACCTGAATAATATCTTTTTACTTCTTCTTTTTCGCACAATAGCGAGTAATCTTTTCTTGGCGGTGAAAAATAAATTGTTTGAACCTTATTTCCAATTGTTGTAATTGCGATTCCCGCAATTTTGTCGTAATAAACATAATCATTTTCTATACTGCCCCAAATTTCTTCTCTCCTAAATTTTGAATAATCAATTCCAATATTTTTAATCTGAATCGGCTCTTTGGGTGTAACAGATACTTTTGTAACCTTAAATTCGGGGACACTCCAATCCTCTAATTCGTCAGAGCATTTTCCGCTTGAGTATGAAATTCTAACAACCGCATCGTTTGTAAAAAATGTCAGAATATGGAAATCTGTTAAGTCATAGAAGTCAAGACTAACCGCCGATAGAAGATTTACTGTATCATCCCGCGTAGATTCGAGAAATTTTATTTGTTTAGCTTTTTTCAATTCAACAAACGGCGATTGAGCAAATGTAAAGCCGCACATTGCTAAACCGAAAACGATGAGAGAAATGATCTTTTTCATTTTAATAAGTCCGTTCGTTGCGCTTGGCAACCCGCAAAACGCTGACGAGTAAAATATTATCCCGAACCTCGTAAATAATTCGGTAATCGCCTGTTTTTATTCGATACAATCCGCCTGCGTCAACCAGCTTTTTGTAGCCGTACGGTCGCGGATTATCACCCAGAGCTTCGGCGGCGGCAACAATTTTTACTTGCCATTTTTTATCAATGCGGCGCAGTTGCTTGGCAATATTCGCCGCAAAGACAACTTCGTATTTCATATTCCGAGTTCTGTTTTTAACTGCTCCAAGCTGATGAATTCACCTTTTTCGCGGGCGCGTTCGGCGGCGCGAATGTCGGCTAAATCTTCGGCAGTTAATTTTTCCGCGATGTCTTCGACAGGCTGTGCCGTATTTTGCAAATCAGCCAGCAGTTTGTTGGCTGATTCCACGTCGTCAATTTTGTAATGCCGCTTGACGCGCAATGGCAGATCAATAATTATTTGTCCCATTTTTTACCTCGAAAAAATTATATCATTTGTGTTTTCCGGTTGATTAAAGAATTTTACGCGACGACTTCAACACCTTTCCAAAACGCGACGCGATTTTCGATCTCCTTCGCCGCGTCTTTCGCTTCGGGATAAAACCACGCCGCGTCTTTGTTGATTTTGCCGGTTGCGACAACATTGTAATAACTCGCCGTGCCTTTCCACGGGCAAACCGAATGTGTTTCAGACGGTTTGAAAAATTCTTTGTTGGTGGAATCCGCCGGAAAATAATGATTTCCTTCGATGACGATTGTTTCGTTCGATTCCGCTAATATTTCGTTGTTCCAAATTGCTTTCATAATTTATTATCATAATTCGATTTTCGTTTGTCAGTGAAATTATATCAAAAAATTCGACGGTATTAAGCGAGAATATCTTCTTCGCCGGAATCTTGGACGAAAATGCAGGTTGATTTTGTGGTTTCTACCATTTGGCGGAAAAAATCGAAATCAATCTGGTCTGACAAACCGAAAATATTCAAATCCGCACGCGGCGCATTTTCCAGACAACTTTTGAAATCGCCCGCGCAAACTTCGACTTCGGCACGCGGCAGACGTGCATACGCAATTAAATCTTCCAAATATTCTTCCGCCGTTTTCTGGTATTTTTCTTCGCCGATTGCCGTTAAAATATTGATTGTGCCTGTCCAATTCTGCGCGATTTGATAAGCCAGCAGAAGCTGTAAATCGAGATTGCTCTCTTTTCGCGCGACATCCCAATCCGGGCTTTGATCGGTTATCCAAACATTGATTTTTTGGCGATGTCCGAGCCGTGCTTTTTGATGTTCGGCAAATAAAATCACGCCGAGATGACTTTCTTTGACGCGCTTGATAATTTTTTCCAAATCCTGTTCGCGCCGTTCGTCGCTGCTTACGAAAAGCGGCAGAAAAAGCAAATTCGGGCGCAGGAAAGAACCGCTGACTGCTTGCATCGTCGTCAGCATATCGTTACCAAAATTTTTTGATTCGATAATAGTCGAGTAAGCGAAAATATCTGCATCTTCGAGCGATTTTTTCAAATCGGGCATTTCATCTTTGAGCGGTGTGTCATAAAAATCTTTCGCCATTCCGAGCAGATAAACCGAGCCTTTCGGATAAGCAATGTCATAAATTAAATGAAATCTGCCGCGAAAATTCTGGGCGTTTTCAACCGGAATAAGAAGATTCGGTTTCCACGCCCGACCTTTTTGTTCGGCAAGCTGCGCGATGCGCCGCGCCCACCACTCGGCGGTTGAAATCAAAAGTCCGCTTCGCACATCGCCGAACGGCGAATCCAAATTTCTGCGGCGCATCAGATAATACAAAGCAAAAACGATGAGCAGGGAGACGATGCTAAACATCGGATTGATGATGAACATCGAAACCAGACAGCCGAGCATTCCGACAATCGGAATAAATTTCGGGATGCGAAAAGTCGGGCGAAAACTGATTAAACCGAGACTCTGCTTGATGAACAAAACGCCGTTCAAAACCGCGTAAGTCAACAGCAAAAACATCGTAATCAACGCCGCGACAGTCGTTAATTCGCGCATCATCAAAGCGACGATCACGATTATTCCAGTGAAAAAAAGCGCGTTGCGCGGTTCGCCGCCGCTTGATTTTTTCGCCAGCCAATCTTTGCCGTAAAATGTTAAGCCGTGATCGGCGAGTGCCTGCAAAATGCGCGGCGCGCCGACGAGCGATGACAAACCCGAAGAAAACGTCGCGCCCAAAAGTCCGGCGATAACGGAGGGCTGCCAATATGAATGGTCAATCAAAGTCGTGTAACTTTCGATTAATTCCTTCGGCGCGGCAGCCATCGAAAGCCAGACGGCGATGGCGACGTAAATTACATAACTGACACCGATTGCCGCCAAAGTTCCTAAAGGCACACTGCGGCTCGCATTTTTCAAATCGCCGGACATATTCGCGCCCGCCATAATTCCGGTCGCCGCCGGAAAAAATACGGCGAACACAAACCAAAAATTCGTGCCGGCAAAATCATTTTCGGGAAAACCGCGAAACGAACCCCAATAAGTCGGCGAATATTGCAGTGCGCCCGTAAAAACCGAAGCGAAAATCGAAACGAGCGAAACGACGATGACCGCCATAATTACATATTGAATCCGAAACGCCAGTTTCGCGCTGATAAAAGCGATGACGAAAAGTGCGCCGAATGTAATAAAATCAACATAGATCGCCGGATGATTCGGGAAAATCAAACGCCAGCCTTCGCGGAAACCGATAATATACATCGCCGTCGCCAAACCCTGCGAGAGATAAAACGGAATGCCGACACCACCGCCGACTTCCAAGCCGAAAGATTGCGAAATAATCGAATACGCACCGCCCGCGCCGAGTCGAATATTGGTGATAATCGAAGACATCGAAAGCGCGGTGCAAGCCGAAATCGCAAATGCAATCGTGATAATCAGCAATGCGCCGACGAGTCCGGCGTTGCCGACCACCGCGCCTTCGCGCAAAAATAGTATTACGCCGAGAATCGTTAAAACCGTCGGCGTAAAAACTCCGCTGAATGTTCCGTATTTTCCGCTTTGTTCGCCTTTTCTTGATTTTTTGCTGTCAATATTTGTCGTTTGCGGTTCGGTTGTCAGAGTTTCATCTTTCATTGTTTTTTCGCGCCGGCTGATTCAAAAAAATTTAATTATCTTCGACTTTCATAAAATATCGCTTCAATTCGTCAATCGCGCCCGGCACAATCGAAGCCTTAATTTCGTCTTCGCCCTTCATTTTCTCGCCCGCGCATTCGATACAGCACGGTTTGAGATTTTTATTGCCGCTCATCGCCTTTTGTCCCGAAGCCGAAACCCAAACGGGCGACTCGCATTTCAAACAATCGGCTCGAATGCTGCCATAAACCGGGCGCGACATTCCTTCGGTTTTGGCGCAAACTAAAATATCTATCTCGTCATCATTTTCTTCTTTCATAAAAAATTCTCCGTCTTTAAGAAACAAATTTTTCTCTAATTTCCGGTGTCGGCATCATACACGCATCAGTTTTACCGAACATTGCGTAGCGATACTTGGCAAAGAGTTTGTAAAAAAAATCTCTAATAAATTTCGGAACGACGATAAAGCCGTAAAGCAAAGACCACGCACCGTTTAATCTTCGCGCAATCCGCAAAGCGGCAGTTGAATAGGTGAAAGCCGCGCCGTTTTCAATCAAAATAACCGAATCGGTTTCGGCTCTGATTATTTTGTATTCGTTCAGCATATTTTGAGCGATTTCCGATTGCAGCGGCGCGAATTTAAAGTAATTTTCAGCGTCGCGTTCGATAATAAAATTCACCGAATCATTGCAGAAATTACAAACTCCGTCAAACAAAATAATTCCGTTCATACAATTAATTATAGCGCAAAATAGTGAACTTATTATAAACTCTTTTTGTTATGAAAAATTTATTTCATTTGGCATTTCCCGTGCGGGATTTGGAAGAATCAAGAAAGTTTTACGGTGAAACTCTCGGCTGCGAAGAAGGCAGAAGTTCCGCCGAATGGATTGATTTTAATCTTTTCGGACATCAAATCGTCGCCCATCTCGCGCCCGAAGCCGCCGGCATCAGACATAAAAACGAAGTTGATGCCGACCACGTTCCCGTGCCGCATTTCGGTATCGTTTTGCCGATGGACGAATTTAAAAACTTTGCCGAAAAGTTAAAGAGCAAAGAAGTTGAATTTATTATCGAACCGAAAACTCGTTTTCAAGGCGAAATCGGCGAACAGGCGACGATGTTTTTTCTCGATCCGAGTGGAAATGCGCTCGAATTTAAGGCGTTTGCGGACTTTTCGCAGGTTTTTGCAAAATAATTTAGCCACGAAAAAACACGAAAATAATTGATTTTATTTCGTGAAAATTCGTGTTTTTTCGTGGCTAAAAAATTCTCTTATGAAAAAAGCTGAAATCGTTATTATCGGCGCGGGCATTGTCGGCGCGAGTGTCGCTTATCATCTGACGAAGCGCGGAGCGAAAAATGTTTTAATTTTAGAGCGTGAAACTAAACAAGGTTTAGGTTCGACAGGCAAAGCGACGGGCGGCGTGCGGGCGCAGTTTGAAACGGAAATCAATATCAAGATGTCGCTTTATTCGATGGATTTTTTTGAGAATTGCGATTTTGATTGCGATTACGAACCGCGCGGCTATTTGTTTTTTGCGACTGACGAAAATCAGTTTGATTATTTGAGGCGCAACGTCGAGTTTCAAAAAAAACTCGGTGTGAAAGATGTGGAAATTGTTGATAGACAAACGATTGCCGAAATTTGTCCAATTTTGAATGTTAGCGATATTGTCGGCGGAAGTTTCGGAGGACGCGACGGTTTTATCAATCCGCTTGCCGTGATGAACGGTTTTACAGAAAAGGCTCTGGAAAACGGCGCGGAAATCGAGTTAAATACGCAGGTTTTAGCAATCGAAACCGAAGGCGGAAAAGTAAAATCAATTTTAACGAACAAAGGTGAAATCGGATGTGAAAAAGTAGTTTTATGTTCCGGCGCGTGGGCGCGTGAACCGGCGCAGACGGCGGGAATTGATTTGCCGGTTACACCGCAAAAACGGCACATAGTTTGGGCGAAAAGCAAAAATGAATTGCCGAAAAATTTGCCGATGATAATTGACATCGGGAGCGGTTTTCACTTTCGTCCGGCGCGGGATTTTAATGATGCGACCGCGAATTTGGAAAATAACGAAGTGCTTTTCGCCTATCCTGATCCTGCCGAAGAACAATCATTTAACACTGAATTTACTGAATCTTTCATTGCAAAAGTTTACGAAAAAGCACGACATCGTTCGCACTTTTTATTTGAAACCAAGCCAATGCGCGAAAAATGTCGCGCCGGACTCTATGAAAATACGCCCGATCATCACGCGATTTTGGGCGGATGTTCAGTCCAAGGATTATATTTTGCCAACGGCTTTTCAGGACACGGCGTGATGCACTCGCCTGCGTCGGGTCGCGCTTTGAGCGAAATTGTTCTTGAGGGCAAAGCCTCGTTTTTAGATGTCTCGTGTCTGAGTTTCGAGAGATTTGCAAAAGGTGAACTTTTGCACGAAACCGCTTTTATATAAAAAGCCGCAGCCAAATTGACTGCGGCAAATGGAATTTATGAACTTTTAATCAAAGCAAAATTCCGGCACATTTTCCATTGTATTTCTGACGAGCATATCAACGACCGGAACAAAATCGTGATTATTTTCTTCCCAAACTTTTAATTGTTCATCGGCGGAAGTTCCGCGATCTAAAATCGTGTGAATATGTTCGATTTCGTGGCGCGAACCCAAATCGTCAACCACTTCGTCAACAAATTCAAGCAGTTCACGAATCAAATCCTTGACCGGAACTTCTTTTTGTTTGCCCAAATCGAGCAAATTGCCTTCGAGTCCGTAGCGGACGGCACGCCATTTATTTTCCTGAATCAAACGCCGATGATAAAGCCGGAAACTGAGATTTTTATCGAGCAAGACCGTGATTTTAGCGACAATTGCCTGAAACAGCGCGGCAATCGCAATCGTGTCGTCAACTCGCGTCGGAATGTCGCAGATGCGAAATTCCAGCGTCGGAAAATTTGGATGCGGGCGAATGTCCCACCAAATTTTCGTCGCGTCCTGCATACAATTCATCTTGACGAGCAGATCAACATAGCCCTGATACTGCTGATATGATTCAAAATGGTCGGGAATATCGGTGCGCGGAAATTTTTTGAACACTTCCGAACGATAACTTTTCAGCCCGGTGTTAAAGCCCAACCAGAACGGCGAAGAAGTCGTCATTGCCAAAACGTGCGGCAGAAAATAACGCGAGGCATTCATAATGTGAATGCGGCGGTCTAAATCTTTAACGCCGACGTGAACGTGAACGCCGAAAATCAGCAGCGAACGGGCGACCATCTGCAATTCCTGAACGAGCAGTTTGTAACGGTCGTGTTCGTAAATCGTCTGTTCAGACCATTTGGAAAAAGGATGCGTCGAAGCAGCAGCGATGACCATCCCTTTTTTTCGCGCCAGAGCGGAAATCACACTTCGCAATTTGGTGATGTCTTCGCGGGCTTCTTGAATGTTGGCACAAACACCTGTGCCAACTTCAATCATTGACTGAATCATTTCGGGTTTTATCTTTTCACCCAAAAGCAGTTTGCCTTCGTCCAAAATTTCAGAAACGTGCGATTTCAACTCCCGCGTTTCGGGATTGATAATCTGAAATTCCTCTTCGATGCCCATTGTAAATTGGTCAAACATAATCTCCTTTTTTAATGGTAAATGAAGAGGTAACTTAACTCTTGCCATTCACCCCTTCACTATTATTCCAAATGTAATTCTTTTTTAAGTATCGCTTCGTTTTTTTCCGAAATTGCCTGAAAGCGAATGCCGATGCCGTGTCCGGGATCAATATAAGCTACTACGCCGTCCAAAGCGATTTCCTGACCGCCGATTGACATCTTCAAAAAAAGAGGCGTTCCGACTTCAAATTCGGCTTTTGTAATCATATATAAACCGCCGATGCCGATGTCACGCGTGTTAGCGATAGCCGTCGCGTCGCCGTCGCTGTATTTTATATTGACAATCAATTTTTTTCTGTCAGAGCTGCGTCTTTCAGAAGGCGAAAGTGCTTCGTTTGCGTCTTTTGGTAACATTTCAGACCTCTCCGGTTTTGAATACTTGGAAAACTTCACTATCATTTTAACTATTTTTCGCAGATTTGAAAGAACGATTTTCAAAATTTAACGATTTATCCTTATCGGGAAAAGTTTAAAGGTGTTTCCAAACAAAACATTTGAATTAATTTTGATGTCGAACGATAATTCCGTGAAAAAGCCAAAATATTTTGTAAATATATTAGCACAGCAAATGATTAATTACCTTGCATTGTGGGGCAAGGCGCAAAAATACAATTTTGGATCAGGTAAGTCGGGATCAGCGGAAAGTGATGAAATGTCGTATTATTTACAGTTGATTTGCGCTCACCGATTCTTTTTTGTTTTTGAATTCGTCTAAAACATCAAAAACCTGAAGCGCGTATTTGACATAGCCGAACGGCACAGGCGTTTGATTTTTACAATCAAACTACCGATACGTCAAAATATCGCAAAAGATTCTCCCGTGCCGGTTTGCTAACCTGAACAATCTGGAAATAAATTTCAGGATAAAGATAATCTTCGCCGCTTTCATCTATAATTCGCAAATGTCCGCCGGGGTCATTCGGCAAAGGCTCTAAAATCGGGTAGAGTTTATTTGGTTCAAAATCCTCTTCGTCCGTTTCCAAACACAATGCAAAACCTATGATTTTCATATTTTTAATCTAAAAGTTTCTTAACTTTCATTTTTCTTTTTCCGATTCCGTGGCATTCATACCAATGTAATTCAGCAAACCTTGTTTCACCGTTGTAAAGTTCAACAAAAGCCTCACCTTTAAGTTTTCGCCAATTTGCGCCGCCAAACTTTTCTCGTAATAAATTCAATTCGTCTATTGAAAACCGTCGCGCAATCAACTCAATGTTTTCAATCGGCGACGCTATTCTACGGAATTTTATCATATCTAATTGACAACTGCCGAAACTTCCGTGCGCGTCTTAAATTCATCTAAAACATCAAAAACCTGAAGCGCATATTTGACGTTGCCAAACGGTGCGGAAACCTGAACGCCCTGAATCAAATCTCTGACTTCCAAAATTAATTCACGGGCAATTTGCAAACCTTCGTCGCGGGCGACTTCTTTTGAAATGTCGGAAGCCTTTCTCATTCTGTCCAAAATTTCCTCAGTTACGACCACGCCCGGAACTTCGTTGTGCATAAATTCGGCGTTGCGGCTCGAAACAAACGGGAAAATTCCCGCAATAATCGGAATGCGGACATGCGTGATTTTTTTGAGAAAATCACGCAATTGTTTCGTATCATAAACCGGCTGTGTGATGGCGTATTCCGCGCCCGCTTCGACTTTCCATTCAAAGCGTTTGATTTCCTCCTCCAAATTTATCGCGCCCGGATTAACGCCGACACCGATGGAAAAAGCCGTCGGACAGCCAATCGGATTATTGCCCAAATCCAAGCCGTGATTGAGTTTATTGACCATATTTGTCAAACCGATTGAATCAATATCGAAAACGGCGGTTGCGTCCGGGTAAGTTCCCATTTTCGGCGGATCGCCCGTAATTATTAAAAGATTGTGCAAACCCAAAGCCGCCGCGCCGAGCAAATCGGACATCATTCCGAGCAGATTTCTGTCGCGGCAGCAATAATGCAGAACGGCTTCGATGCCGACTTGCTGTTCAACCAAAATCGCCGTCGCCTGCGCGCTCATTCGGGTTTGCGCCCGCGGTCCGTCGGGAATGTTCACCGCGTCAACACCGGCATCAACTAACAAACGAATCGAATCCAAAGTTTTCGCCGCGTCGCAGCCTTTCGGCGGCAGAACTTCGACGCTCGTTACAAATTCGCCCCGAGCGACTTTGCGCGACCATTTTGACCGATCTTCCACCGGAACAACTTTGATGTCAACCGGCGTAAGTTCCGTAACTTTCGCGCTTTGAGTGATATTTTGATTAGTTTTTGCCTGACGCGGACTGCTGGCGCGAACCGAATCGGCAATCAGTTTGATGTGCTGCGGAGTCGTGCCGCAGCAACCGCCGACAAAACTCGCGCCCGCTTTGATAAAACGCTTGGCGAATTTCGACATATATTCGGGCGAAGACATATAAAACTGCCGCCCTTGCACATCTCTCGGAAGTCCGGCATTCGGCTGTGCGGCGAGTTTTTTTGTCGTCGCGCCGCGCATTTTTTCGAGCGCGGTCAAAATATGCGTCGGACCGACTCCGCAATTTAAACCGATAACATCCGCGCCGTATTGATCCAATCTTTGCGCGACGATTTCCGCGTCCGCGCCAAAAACGGTTTTGCCGTCGGTTTGAATCGTCATTTGCGCGATTATCGGTAAATCGCACAATTCTTTGACCGCTTTGATTGCCTGTTGAATCTCCGATAAATCAGAGAAAGTTTCGAGAATAAAAAGATCAACGCCGCCTTCTAACAGCGCGGAAACCTGTTCGCTGAACATCGTCTTTGCTTCGTCAAACGAAGTGGGACCGTAAGGTTCGATACGAAGGTCGAGCGGACCGATTGCGCCCGCGACAAAAATATCTTCGCCCGCCGCTTCGTTAGCTAATTTCGCGCCCGCGATATTGATTTCGCGCAGTTTATTTTCCAGTCCGTATTGCTGTAATTTATGCCGCGTCGCGCCGAAAGTATTGGTTTCGATAACATCCGCGCCGGCTTTGACATATTCGGAGTGAACTTCGCGCACAATGTCCGGCTGAACGAGATTGAGTTCGTCGTAACTGCGGTTGATAAAAATTCCTTTGTCATAAAACCGTGTGCCGACTGCGCCGTCAAAAACGTAAACACTGTCGGAATCTAAAAGTTCTCTGAAGTTTTTCATAACAATAAATTGTTCGCAGTTTGCCGTCTGCCGAGAAGACAGGATGCAGCAAATATCAACAAACTGCGAACAAAACTAAAAAATTCCCGCCTGCTAAACAGCCGCGAGAATTTCTTAAAATCTTTGGTTTGCTGTTTAGCGGATTATTTAACGTGGTCGCAAGTTGCTGTAACTCACCACGAACTATTAAAGATAGATAATGCGACTTTAACGGATAACTGTCAAGTGTGAAAAATCAACGGCTTTAAAAATTTTCCAAACAAAAAAAATTCCTTGCAATTTTAAACATTATTAATTATAATCTGCGAACATAAAGTTGTTTATTTACCTAAAATGATTGGCTGAGAAACCTATAAGTATCAGTTAAATTTGGAGATAAACCATTTTACTTCCTACCAACACATCGCAACGGCGGTGCTAACCATTAACTTGTTATTTACATTAAGGAGAATGATATGCCAAATAAGCTACAAATCAACGATAGATTACAAATCCACGAATTATTGAGGTTCGATCCGGGTTGGGCTAAAGACCCTGTTCCGCCTTGGGTATTTGAGATTTTGGACAGAAACATTTTGCGCGAACTGGCTGTAATCAGCCTAGAGCATACGAAAGCCGTTCAGGAACTCAACATCAAATCAATTGATAAAGCAATTGCTTCCCTTCAAAAAGTGAAATCATAGCCAATTTCAATTGACGTTTATTCTATTCTTATTGAAACGGATTAGATTAATTTAAGTTGGTCTAATCCGTTCTTTAATAAAGCTATTTAACGATAGCCGCAGGAGGTTAATATGAAAGAGTTACCGGTTTTGAATGGTAATAGTAAAGAAGCTCTCGCTACCTCTGAACGAGATAATTTCAAACCTGTTGTTCTTATCGGTTTTCAAAGTCAAGGCAATTTGGGAATAGGTTATCTGGCATCTACGCTGAGAAAAAACGGTTACAGCGTAGAAGTTATAGATTTTCAAATAGCTCCTGAATTGATACTTGAAAGAATCCGCTTTTTAGATCCGATATTGGTCGGTTTTTCGCTTATTTTTCAATTTTACATAACAGAATTCGGAACGCTAATCGAATATCTTAGAGAAGAAGGCATTGATTGCCATTTTACGATGGGCGGTCATTTTCCGAGTCTTAGTTATGAAAAAACTCTCGAACTTGTGCCGGAACTCGACAGCGTAGTGCGATTCGAAGGCGAATTTACGCTTCTTGAATTAGTGGACAAACTCAGTTTGGGCGAAGAATGGCGTGAAATACAGGGAATTGCATACAAAAAAGAAAATCGGATAATCAGCAACGAACTGCGTCCGCTGATCGAAAATCTCGATATTCTTCCGCTTCCCGAACGAAATTTTAAACCCATGTCCGTTTTAGGAATGGACATAATGCCTCTGATTGCCAGTCGCGGCTGTTCGCGGACTTGTTCTTTTTGTTCGATACACACTTTTTATCGTGCCGTTCCGGGAAAAATCGTTCGTTTAAGAAAGACTTCAACCGTTGTCGAAGAAATGAAATATTTGTATGAAGAACGAAATTCCAAAATATTTCTATTTCAAGATGACGATTTTCCGATAGTCGGTTCTGTCTGGCGAAAGTGGACGCTGGATTTTGTCGAAGAACTTTACCGGCAAAACCTTGTCGGCAAAGTGATTTGGAAAATCAATTGTCGGGCTGATGTAGTTGAAACTGATTTGTTCACGACATTGCGCGATGCCGGACTTTATCTCGTTTATATGGGTTTGGAATCGGGTAGCGAGGAAGGTTTGAGTGTGCTTAATAAAGGATTAACTGTGGCTCAAAACATCAAAGCCGTTGAAACTCTGAAAAATATAAATTTAATGTTTCAATACGGCTTTATGTTGTTTGATCCATCAACAACCTTTAATTCCGTGCGCGAAAATATCGAATTTCTACGCAAAATCGTCGGCGACGGTTCATCTGCCGCGACATTTTGCCGGATGCTGCCGTATGACGGCACGGCGATAAAAACTGAACTCGATCGTCAAGGACGTTTAAGAGGCGATGTAATGAATCCTGATTATGATTTTCTTGATTCGCGTCTGGACGCTTTTTTCCGCGAAATTAATGAAACTCTCAATTTGGTCGGATGGATTCACGGCGTTCGTTCGCTTTCGCCGCAATTGGATTGGGCTTGGCACGAAGTTGCAGTCGTTGAACGGCTCTTTAAAGGCGTTTCCGGTTTGGAATTTTATAAGGAAAAATTGGCATTGATTACGAGCAGTGCCAACGAATTACTGTTTGAATTGGTCGAAGAAATGTCTTACGCCCACGAGCGCGAGCGAAAATTTGAATACGATTTCAAAGGTTTGGAGAATCAATGTAAAGAATTGGCAGAGCAGTTGTTGGATTTACGCGACGAATTTGTTTTTTATAATCAAGAAAAAATGCTGCAAATCTTGGATGAAAAACAACACATTAAGACACGATTTTCCGCCGCAATCGAGGCTGTTGCTGATAGTCAAGTGTCTGTCGCGTTTTAATTCTATTCAGACGTATTTGACTGGAGTGCATCCGTAATCCAGTCAAATACGTCTTTTTCAATTTGAATTGATATTAAATACAGACGCAAAATAATTTCTCGAAGTTTCGCTGTGATTTGATATGCCGAAAAATTTACGAATTGTTCACGGCAGTTATTTTCGATTAATTTTAGAATCAATCACCAACTCGGCAATCAATCTAAAAATTCAAAACCGGCTGTTAAAAACCAATCACGCTTCCAGTTTTTCCTGTGCGCGGCGGACAAAGGTTTTCAGCATTTCAGCAATTTTTTTGGTCATTTCGCTGCTGATAATTGATTCACCGGCAAGTCCCGCGAGCAGATGCAGTTCGCGGGCGGAATCGCGCCGCATTTCAACGGCTTGCGAAAACTGCACGAGCGTTAAGTCCTTGCCTTTTTCGATAAATTCCGCCGCGTATCGCAACAGATTTTTTGTTTCACCGTTGACCGGAATCCATTCGATTCTTTCTTCGTCATTTTCCGCCAATTCGACGGCAAATTTCTGCATCATCGAACCGATAATCGGAATTTCGGCGCGAATCGTCCAATGTGCGATGCCTTTCGCGTCCGTGTGAATACTTTCGACGCTCGGCATCAATTCGACAAAATTTTTGATGTCGCTGAAAAACTCGCGCACCTTTTCCAAACTCGTTTTAACTTCGACTTTATCGCTGTATTTAGCGCGAATTGTGAACATATTTTATGTATTTTTTATGTTAAATTTTCCTCATTATCCGCTTTTTGAAAATGAATGTCCAAAACAAAATTTATAAATGCCAACGGCGAAATTAATTTCAATGCAGACAATTTCAGCGTTCAGCCGGAAGTTTAACGCGAAGTATTTCAAGATTTTTGTCGGCATCAATAAAATATTCATTGTCGGCGGGCAAAACAAAACTGCCGCCTTTTTCCAGAAAATAAGTTTCGCCGTCGTCGGAAAGACGCAGATTGCCTTTGAGAACAAAAAAGAAAAGAAATTCGTCCGAATGTTTAACGGAAAAACGCGAATCGGCAATCGCCCGAAAAGAGCGGACATCGGCTAATCCTTTGGTGGCTTGTTTAATTCCCGTGTCGCGGGATTGAAATTTTTTAATTTCAGAAGTTTCCCAAACTGCTTTATCGGCGGTGTGATGAAGAAAAATCTGTTCGCCGAAAATTCGTTCGGGCGCGATATTTTCATTCGGAAGATTCAAATTGTGATCGGCAAAGGTTTCGTGAATCGCCGGACAGCCGATTTCCAGAACTTCAAAATTCGCCGACGTTTCCAAAACGCGATGGCGAATTTCCGGCGGCTGTAAAACGCAGTCTCCGGCATTCATTGTAAACGGTTCGCCCTGATCTTCATAAACAAGGCGCGCCCAACCGGAAATGCAGTAAATCATTTGAAAACGGACTTTATGAAAATGAACATAATCGGGAACGTCGCCGCCTTCGGGAATCGAAATGTGCGACGCAACGAATCTGCCGCCCAATCTCGACGGAATCAAATCTCGATAAAGCATTCCGGCACGACCTTCGCTCCACACATTTTCATTTTCCAGAGTCGTCAAAACAAATTCATTGACCGTTTCGGGAATTTCAATCTTTGATTTATCACCAATCAAAATCACGCGAACGTCGTCCGGCGAATAAATTTCGCGCAAAGTTTCGGCGGAAAAATCGCCGACCAGATGAATTGTTAAAGGTTGATTTTCATTTGAATTTTCCAGCTGCAAATTTACGCCGTAACCCGAAATAACAGCAGTCGAAGGCGCGTCCGCCGGAAAAATCATCTCGACGCGAAAGCCGAGTTTTTCGACGAAAAATTCGAGCGAACGATTAAAGTTTTTGCACGGCACAATGATTTGTGCTGAACGAATTTCATCTTTCATTATTAAATCTTAAAAATCCAAGCCTGATTCGTGCTGATCGGTCCGGTTTCGCGTGTGCCGTTCCCGTAACCGCCGACAATTAAAGCGCGTTCGTCATCAAGCAGCGTAACCGAAGCGTAATGAAGCGGCGCACCGAATTCGCCCGCCGTTTTTGTAAATGTGTTTGTATTCGGATCAAAAATCTCTGCGATTTCGCCTCCGCCGCCGATAAATACTTTGCCGTTTTTCAGCAGAACCGCGCCGCCTTTGACTTTGAAACGCGCCACATTCATATCGTATGTCGGCATAAATTTATTTGTTTTCGGGTCAAAAATCTCCGCCGATTTGTATTGTCCGCGCCAATCGCGGTTATCAGAACCGCCGAAAACGAGAACGCGCCCGTCGGCGAGCAAAATCGAATCGTGTTTGTAACGCACGACGTTCATCGAATCGGTCGTTGTGAATTTATTTGTTGCGGGATTGTAAATTTCCGCGCTCGATAGAATTTCTCCGCGATTCGCCGCGCCGCCGGTTAATAAAATTCGTCCGTCCAAAAGTTTCGTCGTCGCCGCGCTGATTCGCGCCGTTTGCATCTTTTCGATTGTCGAAAATTTTTCTGTTTTCGGATCAAAAAGTTCGGCATCACTCAAACCTGTTTTTCCGTCAGAGCCGCCCGCGATTAAGAGTCCGTTTAAATTTTAAGTTTTAATGTTGAAAAGCGGGCATCAGTTGGATAGCTTTAGAATTTTAGACCAATAAAATTTTTAGGAGTTACCCGATTAAATGAGTTACGAAACAA
>JBBSIE010000098.1:0-15880 GCA_038232235.1 Pyrinomonadales bacterium
GCTCGTTAATACAAGAGTTTCGGCTTGAGAAAAGGAGGTTCTAAAAATTATGCCATTACAAAAAGGTGAAGTTTATCGCTGCGCGGATGAAAACTGCGGCTGCGAAATAACGGTAACAAAAGGCGCGCCGCCGACTTGCGGCGGAAACGAACAGCCGCGCTGCTGCTGCGGTAAAGCGATGAACAAAGTGTCCGAATAATTTCGGTAAAAAGCTAAAGCGGCGGTTTTCTAAAAAAAACTGCCGCTTTATTGCCTTACAGAATAAAATTGACGAAATGAAAAAGTTATGAAAATCGGTGAAGTTTCAAAATTGTCGGGTGTGGGAATTCCGGCGTTGCGTTTTTATGAGCGAAGCGGACTTTTAGGCACACCGGCGCGGACGCGAAGCGGTTACAGAGTTTACCGGGAAAGCATTTTAGAGCGTTTGGAATTTATCAAAAAAGCGCAGACGCTCGGTTTTTCGCTTGACGAGATTCGGAGCATTATCGAGGAAAACCTTCACGGAAAATGCCCGTGCGCGGAAGTGCGCGAAAATGTGCGCGAGCGTCTGAAAGAAGTTGACGAACACTTGCGCGATTTGCGTCGCTACCGCAACGAGCTGGCGGAAACTTTGGCGAAATGGGACGAGCAGGAAAATGACACCGGCGGCGAAATGTGCAGTTTGATCGAAAATTCGCAAATTACAAACGGACAGATTTTGACCGCGCCGATTACCAGAAAAAGAAAACAAAATTAATCGAAATTAAAATGATCCGCTAAGAAAATTCTCGCCTTTTTTACTATAAAAAGTCTGCCGATATTAAACATAATTCGATTGTTTGAAAATAGACGGAAATGTTTGTTATCAAACAATCGTTTCTACCTCAAAAGTCCAAAACTGCTGATTCTAAAAGAATTTCATCGCGGCATATGCTTTGCAGTATAATGTAAGAATTTAGTTAACGACAAAATACATTTAATTTAAAACCAAGGGAAATATGGAAACAAATTTTATCAACCGGCGCGCATTTTTGCAGGGCATCGGCGCAATCGGAGCGTTGGCGGCGTTCGAGAAAATCGTTCCGGCGTATGCGCGGACTGGTTTCGGGACGGAAAATGCCGCACGGATCGACGGAGAACTGAGCGGCGATGTGATTGATCTGACGATTTCGGAAACGCCCGTGATGATCGGCAAGAAAAAAGGCGTGGCGAAAACGATTAACGGCACTTTGCCCGGACCGATTATTCGTTTAAAAGAAGGTCAGGACGTAACACTCAATGTTACCAACCGTTTGAAGGAAACATCTTCGATTCACTGGCACGGCATTCTCGTTCCGCCCGCGATGGACGGCGTTCCGGGTGTGAGTTATCCGGGCATCGAGCCGGGCGAAACCTTTGTTTATAAGTTTCGCGTCAAGCAAAGCGGAACTTTCTGGTATCACAGCCATTCGCCGGGACAGGAGCAGGCGGGCGTTTACGCGCCTTTTATTATTGACCCGATCAAACCTGATCCCTTTGAATTTGACCGCGAATATGTCGTCGTTTTGTCGGATTGGAGTTTTATGTCCGGAAAAGAAATGATCAGCAAACTCAAAAAATCCGAAGGTTATTTTAATTTTCAGCGGCGGACGATGGAAGAGTTTATTTCAAACGTCAGAGAATACGGTTGGAAACCGACGTGGGAAAATTACAAGATGTGGGCGGAGATGCGGATGATGCCCACCGATCTCCTCGACGCGAACGGTTCGGTTTATACATATCTGATGAACGGACTCGCGCCCGAATCGAACTGGACGGGAATTTTTAAGCCGGGCGAGCGCGTTCGCCTGCGCTTTATTAACGTCGGCGCGATGACGTTTCACGATGTGCGGATTCCGGGTTTGAAAATGACGGTCGTTGCGGCGGACGGGCAGAATGTTCAGCCAGTCGAGATTGACGAGTTTCGTTTCGGTCCGGCGGAAACTTACGATGTCATCGTTACGCCGAAAGAAGACCGCGCTTACACGATATTCTCCGAAGCCTTAGACCGCAGCGGTTACACGCGCGGCACGCTCGCGCCGCGGGACGGTATGAGCGCGGAAATTCCCGCCCGTCGTCCGCGTCCGCTCCGCACGATGGGAAGTATGGGAATGATGATGGAAGGCGGGATGGATTCGGATATGATGAAGCTCGAAATGGGCGAGAATATGAAAGCGGGCGGCGAAAAAATGGATATGTCCGGTATGAAAATGCCGATGGACAAAAAGATGGAAATGCCGAAGATGAAAACGGCTGATCCCAAAATGGACAAAATGCCGATGAAGTCCGGCGATATGAAGATGCCGATGCCGAAATCGGATGATATGAAAATGCCCGGAATGGATATGCCGAAAATGGATATGAAAAAAATGTCCGAATCGGAAATTCCCGGCACAACGCCCGTCAAACACGCGCCCGGAAAACACGGCATCGGCAATCAATCTGTGCCCGATTTTACGAGCAGTCGGCTCAACGATCCGGGAATCGGTTTGGGCGGCGACGGTCGCAAGGTTCTGGTTTACACGGATTTGAAAGCGGTCGAAAAATTTTACGATACGCGCCCGCCGCAGCGTGAACTCGAGCTTCACGCGACCGGAAATATGGAACGGTTTATGTGGTCGTTCGACGGCAAAAAGTTTTCCAACGGCGAGCCGGTGCATTTTAAGTTCGGCGAGCGTCTGCGCTGGACGTTTGTTAATGACACGATGATGGAACACACATTCCATCTGCACGGAATGTGGATGCACCTTGAAAACGGACACGGCGATTTTATACCCAGAAAACACACGGTTATCGTCAAACCCGCCGAGCGCGTTTCGGTCGCCATCACACCCGACGAGCGCGGACCGTGGGCGTTTCACTGCCATCTGATTATGCACATGGAAGTCGGAATGTTCCGCGTCGTGGTCGTGTCGGATGAACTGCCTGAGGAAAATAAATGAAAAATTTAATACAGTTTATTTTCCTCGCGGTGTTTGTCTTTACATCGGGAATAGTAAGCGTTTCCGCGCAAACTCCAACGCCGTCGCCGAGTCCTTCGCCGATGACAATGGATATGGAAATGCCGATGTCGTCGCCGACTCCAAAACCGTCGCCGAGTCCGTCGCCGACGAATATGCCGATGGATATGAAAATGCCGATGAGTATGCCGTCGCCAACGCCGACACCGATTGTGCCGGACGAAGACGAAGCGAATAAACCGCCGATTCCGCCGTTTCCCGCGCCGAAAAGCTGGGGTAAGCCGATCAATGACGAACTCCCGCACAGTTTTATTCTCGCCGACATTTTGGAATTTAGTCCGAAAGGCGGCGACAGCAATTTCCGTTGGGACACCGAAGGCTGGTATGGCGGCGATTTCAACCGCATTTATTTCAAGAGCGAAGGCGAATCAAGCACCGTCGAAAAAGATTACAGCGCGGATTTTCAAATCCTTTACGGTCGTTTCATAAAAACTTATTACACTTTTCAAGTCGGCGGGCGTGTCCAGACAAACACTTTTCGCGGCGGCAATGCGACGCGGGTGCAGGCAGTCGCCGGTATCGAAGGACTTCGCCCGCTTAAATATGAGATTGAAGCCCTAGCATTTGTTGATCCGAAAGGCAATGTTTCGGGGCGTTTTACAACTTCGAGAGATTATTTAGTAACGCAGCGTCTGATTCTCCAACCGCGTTTTGAAACCAATTTAGCAATTCAAAAAGTCGAGCGGTTTAAAACCGGCAGAGGATTAAACAATATCGAGTTGGGTTTACGTCTGCGCTACGCCATCCAGCGCGAATTCGCCCCGTATATCGGTGTTTCCTATGAACGCAGTTTTTTCGGAACAGCCGATCTCGTCCGGCAGGACGGCGGAAGTGTCGGGCAGTTTCGCTTCGTGTTGGGCGTGCGAATGTGGCACTAAAAAAGTCAATAAATTAAATCATTTAGTAAGTTAAAAAATTATGTTAACAGCAAGCGTTCTGGCAAAAAAAAGCGATGTGCCGATTTATACCGTGCGGCATTATACAAAAATCGGTCTTTTAAAACCTTCGCGTAACCCGCGCAACGGTTATAAAGTCTATCAATTTTCCGATGCGACGCGCCTGAAATTTATTATGGCGGCAAAGGATTTGGGTTTTACGCTTGCCGAAATTTCGCAGATTTTGGATGAAGCGAAACACGGAAATTCACCGTGTCCGATGGTTCGGGATATTGTCAAAGTGCGGATTGACGAGAATAAAAGGAAGATTCGGGCAATGCAAAAACTGCAAAAGAAAATGCAAACGGCACTAATTGACTGGGAGGATATGGAAAATTCGATGCCGAACGGCGATTCGGTCTGTCATTTGATTGAATCCGTGGCTGAAATGAATTCTTAGTTTTTGTGTTTTTTAAGTTCATTTTGTAAATCTTAAATCTTGCTTGACTTAATACTTACTATCAGGTTGTAAAATGTTAACAGTAAGCCGGAACATAAGATTTGTCCGACTGCAAAAAGGAAAATGAGAGGCAAATTATGACAAAAGAAAAGACGAGAACCGAAGAATATATTGATCCGATTTGCGGGATGACGGTCAAACCGGAAACCGCCGCAGGATTTTATGAATCTGAAACGGGCGAAACAATCTATTTCTGCTCGAACGGCTGTTTGGAAAAATATAAAACACAAGTCGAGGTTGCGCCGAAAGCGGTTTCGACGACGCAGATCACCCGAGAAAAGCCGAGCGATGATGAATTAAACGCGCTCGGTAAAATGACGGAAGTTGATCCGATTTGCGGAATGAAAGTTAATCCCGAAACCGCGCCCGCGAAATTTGAACACGACGGAGAAACTTTTTATTTCTGTTGTCCAAGTTGCTTAAAACAATTCAAGGAAAAAATCGGCGCACCGACGGAAACGGCAAATTTTACGCAAATCGGCAGAAACAAAGAAAAATCCGAAGCAAAAGAATACGTTGATCCGATTTGCGGAATGACCGTTACGCCGGAAACCGCCGCCGCGAAATACGAACCTGAATCGGGCGACATCGTTTATTTTTGCGCGGAAGGCTGTAAAAATAAATACGTTTCAAATCTCGAAAACGGCGCGAACAAAATTACCGAACCGGCAAAAGCGAACATTTCTCAAAAAAACGGTGAAACGGTCTTTTCACACGGCGCGATGAAAGCCGCGCCCGAAGGCGAATTTATTGATCCTGTCTGCGGTATGTCAGTCGCGCCGGAAACCGCCGCCGGAAATTATGATTTCGAGGGCGAAACATATTATTTTTGTTCGCCGAGTTGTTTGAGCAAATTCAAACAAAACCCGAAAAATTTTCTCGAAGAAAAAGAGGAAGAAAAGTTAGAAGCCGAATCAAAGGGAACGGAATATACTTGCCCGATGCACCCGCAAATTGTGCAGATCGGTCCGGGAAGCTGTCCGATTTGCGGAATGGCACTTGAGCCGAAAGTCATTTCCTTGGATGACGCGCCCGACCCGGAACTCATTGATATGAAACGGCGACTTTGGATTTCCGCCGCGTTGACGATTCCGGTTTTTATTCTGGCAATGGCGGAAATGTTTCCGTCATTTAATCAAATATTGCCGACGCGCATTTCATTATGGATTCAATTTGCATTGGCAACTCCGGTCGTTTTGTGGGGCGGTTTTCCGTTTTTCGAGCGCGGCTGGGCATCGGTCAAAAATGCCAGCCCGAATATGTTCACGCTCGTGGCGATGGGAACGGGTGCGGCTTATCTTTACAGCCTCGTCGCTTTGTTTTTGCCGCAGATATTTCCTCTTTCAATGCGCGATACCCATACGAATCTGATCGCCGTCTATTTTGAAGCGGCGGCGGTGATTACGACGCTCGTTCTGCTCGGTCAGGTTTTAGAATTAAGAGCCAGAAGTCAAACTTCTTCGGCAATTAAAGAACTTCTTGGACTCGCGCCGGACACGGCAATCGTCGTTTTCGACGACGGCACGGAAGAAAAAATCGCTCTCAAAGACGTGCTGAAAGGCGCAACATTGCGTGTTCGCGCCAACGAGAAAATTCCGGTTGACGGCGTGATTTTAGAAGGCGAAACGAATATTGACGAATCAATGGTGACGGGCGAATCAATTCCGGTCGAAAAAGTTTCCGGCGACAAAATTATCGGCGGCACGATCAACGGCAAACGCACCTTTACGATGAAAGCCGAAAACGTCGGGAGCGACACACTTCTCGCGCAGATCGTCCGAATGGTCGGCGAAGCGCAGCGTTCACGCGCTCCGATTCAAAGACTTGCCGATATTGTTTCGGCGTATTTTGTTCCGGCGGTTTTGGTCATCGCCGTAATCGCGTTCGTCGTGTGGATGATTTTCGGTTCATTTACTTATGCATTGGTCGCGGCGGTTTCGGTGTTAATTATTGCGTGTCCGTGCGCTTTAGGACTTGCAACGCCGATGTCCATTATGGTCGGCACGGGACACGGCGCGAAAAACGGCGTTTTGGTCAAAAAAGCCGAAGCACTCGAAACTCTGGAAAAAATAAATGTCATAGTCGTAGATAAAACCGGAACTTTGACAGAAGGCAAACCGCGTCTGCAAAAGGTTATTTCATTAAACGGCTTGCCGGAAAACGAACTTTTGAGTCTTGTCGCATCACTCGAAAAATCGAGCGAACATCCGCTCGCCGAAGCGATTGTCAAAGGCGCGGAAGAACGAAATGTCGAGTTTGCAAAGGTTGAAAACTTTGAATCGGTAACCGGCAAAGGCGTTTTCGGAACAGTTGCGGGCAAAAAAGTTTTGCTCGGAAACTCTAAATTGATGGATGATAATCAGGTTGATTTTTCAACTAACGGCAATCAATCCGACGAACTTCACGGCGAAGGTCAAACCGTGATGTTGGTTGCCGTTGACGGCGTAGCCGCCGGACTTGTCGGCGTGGCGGACACGATTAAAGAATCGGCAAAAGATGCGATTAAAGAATTGCATAAACAAAATATTGAAGTCGTGATGATGACCGGCGACAACGCGAAAACCGCCGAAGCCGTTGCCAAAGCATTAAATATTGACCAAGTTTTCGCTGATGTTCTGCCCGAACAGAAAGCAGCAAAGGTTAAAGAATTGCAGGCGCAGGGCAAAATCGTGGCGATGGCGGGCGACGGCGTAAATGATGCGCCCGCGCTCGCTCAGGCAAATGTCGGAATTGCGATGGGAACGGGAACCGATGTGGCGATGGAATCCGCTGATATTACATTGCTCAAAGGCGATTTGCGCGGAATTCTGAAGGCAAAGCATTTGAGCGAAGCGACGATGAGCAACATTCGCCAAAACCTGTTTTTTGCCTTTGTTTATAATCTCGTCGGCGTGCCGATTGCGGCGGGCATTCTGTATCCGTTTCTCGGACTTCTTTTATCGCCGATGATCGCTTCGGCGGCGATGACTTTTAGTTCCGTTTCGGTTATTTTGAATGCTTTGCGGCTGAGAAATTTGAAATTGTAAGTTAAAACGGCGAAACTTTATTAGTCGTAAATGGGTTCAAACCGAAATTGTTTGGGATACATCTGAAAAAGTGGATTCTGCAAGTATTGTTTTTAACGAGAATCTCACTTTTTGATTATGAAGATTTTTAAGTCATATAAAGAAATCTGGTTCGGCGGCGGTCTGGGTGCGGCAATGTGGCTGATTGATGCCGTGATGCACGTCGAACTCGGCGCGGACATTCACGCCGAAAGTCTGTGGGCGGAGATTTTTTCGCCGCATCCGACGGCTTTGATTTTTCGACTTCTGTATGTCGTAATTGCCGTCGCTTTCGGCGTTTTTCTGTGGCGGGCGAATTGGCGCGAACGCGAACTTCGTGCGCTCGAACAATCGGTTATCGCTTTCCAAAGACAGCTTGACGCGCCCGCTTTGCGGATTCTCGCGGCGGTGCGCGGTTTGCAAAATCGGAATTCTGTTCAATTAGACGACACGGCGGAGAAACTCGCGTCGGAAATTGGCTTCGACGCAAATATGATTGACGAGCTGTCGAAAAAATATCTTGAATTCAGCCGTCTGGTGCAGGAAGGCAAACGGGCGCAGGCAATCGAAATTCTGCAATCAATCGAAATGAAACTTTCCGTTAAATTGTGAAAACAAATAAACAAAAAACAATTTTGCTCGCCGACGATGACGATAATTTGCGCCGTGTGCTTGAATATCAATTGACCGAAGCGGGTTTTGAAATTCAGACGGCGAAGGACGGCGCGGAAGCTCTCGACATTTTCGGCAGAAACGATTTTGATTGCGTGATTACCGATTTGCGGATGCCGAAACTTTCGGGTTTGGAATTTTTGGAAAAAATAAAGTCTGCCGACGCGGAAATTCCTGTCATCGTTATAACGGCGTTCGGAGAAGTCGAAACGGCGGTTACGGCGATGAAAGCCGGAGCATTTGATTATATAAACAAACCTTTTAACCGCGACGAAATTTTGCTGACCATCGAACGCGCCGTCAATTTCAGCGAAACGAAAACCGAAAATCGGCAGTTGCGCGAACTTGTTGATAAACAGTTTCGGCTTGAAAATTTGATCGGTGATTCGGCGAAAATGCGCGAAGTTTTAAACTTAGTCGGGCGCGTGTCGCGTTCGGATGCGACGGTTTTAATCAGCGGCGAATCCGGCACGGGCAAAGAACTCGTCGCTAGGGGAATTCATTTTGCGGGAAAACGCGCAAAAAATGCGTTTATTCCGATTAATTGCGCGGCGATTCCCGAAAGTCTGATCGAAGCCGAACTTTTCGGATATAAAAAAGGTTCTTTCACCGGCGCGATGTCCGACACGAAAGGAAAGTTTGAAGCGGCGAACGGCGGAACACTTTTTCTCGACGAAATAAGCGCGATGCCGCTTGATGTTCAGCCGAAACTTCTTCGCGTTTTGCAGGAACAGGAAATTGTTCGCGTCGGAGAAAATATTCCGCGCTCGATTGATGTCCGCATCATCGCCGCGACCAATCAAACCTTGAAAAAAATGGTTGAAGAAGGAACTTTCCGCGAAGATTTATATTTTCGTCTTGCAGTTGTTCCCGTTCATTTGCCGCCGCTTCGCGTCCGCCGTGAAGACGTTCCGCTTTTAATAAATCATTTTTTCAAAATTTCCAAAGAAAAACACGATTTTAAAAACTTGAAAATCGTCCGCGAAGTTTTCGACGCTTTATCAAATTATGCGTTTCCGGGAAACGTCCGCGAACTCGAAAATCTGGTCGAAAGAATGGTCGTTTTGTCGGATGAAAAAAATCTGACTTTGGCGGATGTGCCGGAATACGTCAAAAAGCCGTCGCAAAATTTCGGCAACGTCCGTTTTGAACTGCCCGCCGAAAACATCTCGCTCGACGAAGTGGAACGCGATATAATCAATCACGCGCTCGAAATGCACGACGGCAATCAATCGCAAACGGCGCGATATTTGGGCATCACGCGCAGTGCGCTGATTTACCGAATGCAGAAAAACGGTCTTGATGAATAAAAAAAATCTCACAATTTCCGTTTTATTTCTCGGCGGTTCGATTCTTCTGATTTCCGCGCTGCATTTTCTCACGCCGATTGACAATCTGGTTTTTCACCAAATTTACCAAAGACTTTATTACATTCCGATAATTTTAGCCGCCTTTTGGTATGGCTGGCGCGGCGGTCTGGGCGCGGCACTGTTTGCCTGCATCAGTTATATTCCGCATATTTCGATGCACTGGCAGCATCAAAATTATGATTACGCGCTCAATCAATATGCAGAAATCGCTTTATTTTTCGTCATCGGCGCGGTAACGGGCTGGCTCGGCGACCAAAAACGCCGCGAACACGTACGCGCCGAACGTATCAACGCCGAATTGCAGACAGCTTATGCCGATTTGCGGCAGACCGTCGGGCAGCTTCTGCAAGCCGAACGGCTTTCTTCCCTTGCGGAAATCGCTTCGGGCGTGGTTCACGAAATCCGCAATCCTTTGGGAGCGATCAAAGGAGCGGTCGAAATTCTTGAAGATGAACTCGCAAAAGACAGCCCGCGCCGCGAATTTGCGGAAATCGCTAAAACAGAAGTTGAGAGAATTGATAAATTAGTTCAGGAATTTTTTCATTTCGCCCGCGCCAAAGAACCGAATCGGCAGCCAACCGACGTTAATCAACTAATCCGCGCCGTCAAACTCCTGATTGAAAATCAAGCCGCCGCTCAAAACATTGAAGTCAGCGAAGATTTAGCCGAACCGCTGCCGTCTGTTTCGGTTGACGCGGAACAAATCAAACAAGTTCTGCTCAATCTGGCGATAAATTCCGTTCAAGCAATGCCCGAAGGCGGCAAACTCGTTTTTCGCTCGTTTCAAAAAGACGATAAATTGTTCGTCGAAACCGAAGACACCGGCGGCGGCATTGACGAAACAGTAAAGGCGAAAATCTTCGACCCGTTTTTCTCCACCAAAGACAAAGGCTTGGGCTTAGGTTTGTCGGTCGTCTATAAAATCGTCAAACAACACGACGGACAAATTTCTTTAGATAACAAAGAAAGGGGAACACTGGCAACGCTAATTTTTCAAATAAGTTGATGGACATTTGACCGATTCATTTTTCCACCAGTTTTATTGAATTAACAAATAAAATTCAGTTTCATAAAATTGGATAAAGATTCGAAAAATAGTTAACGAACTTCGATTTTTTCAAAACAGGGAATACACAATTCGCGCCCGCCGAATCGGCGGATGCGCGTTTCCATCGCCGCTTCATTGCATTCGGCGCAGACAATTGAAGTATGAATCCCGGCTTTTTTCGGCGGAGTCATCGTCATCTCGGTAACTTCAAAAAGTTTATCGGGTGCGGTTTCGAGAATGTGGTTGGCTTTGGCGACGTGAAGTTCGCGAAAGCGCGATTTTTCTTTCGGTGTCGCAGTCGCGGCGCGGACTTTAGCGAAAAGTTGCCGGTGTTCGTCGTTCGGATCGCCCCACGACTGCGGTTTTGTTACCACGCGAATCGCTTTATTGTCCGAACGGCGAACAAATGTAAAAGCGTTTTTTCCATAATCGCGGAAAATCAAATTGCCTTTGCCGAACGTGCAGCCGGTCAAAAATTGCACCGCGTCAACCGCGCACATATCCGTTTCGACAATCGCCGCGACTTCTTCGTCCGCCGAATGCGAACCGATTTTCTCAAGCGCGATATTCGCCGCTTGAATTCCCATCGCCAAGCCCGGACACATATGTCCGTGAAACGCTTTGATTTGGTCAATCAATTCTTTTTGCATAATTTTCACTTTTTACCAAAAAGGTTTTTCTCAACTTGCTAAATTTTTAACTAAAACGGATGAGAAAAAACTCGATATTTTCCAAACCGCGTTTTTTATTGGCGGTTGAAATTGATTAAGTTCGATAAATCGAAGTATTTAATTGTGATAACGCTTTAAGAATAGTTTGTCAAATTTCTTTTATATAAAAGAGAAATAATCAGATTAACACTATTTAAAATACCGGATAATTCTTAGGTTTTATTTGATATAAATGATAAAATTCATATTGCTTATAAATTTTGAGCGGAACGTCGTTTGAGAAATTCGCGCTCCGCTGTTCGCGCACATTACAGATGGATTTGCCTATTCCGAATTTACCGACCGAAAACGCCTGCGGGTGCGTGGATGCGGATTTGGGCGAGAGCATCGAATGTATGTGTCCGGCGACGGGTTTGGTGCAGATTATCGGGCGTAAATACGCGCTGAGATTGCTGACCGTCATCGGCGAACACCAAAGCATCAGGTTTAACGATTTGAAGAGCGTGATGGACGATATGAGTTCTTCAACGCTGACGATTCGCCTTGCGGAACTTGAACGCGCCGCATTGATTGAACGCCGGACTTATTCCGAAACGCCGCCGCGCGTCGAATATAAATTGACGACCGAAGGCAGAAAATTGCGGCAAAGTCTTTTCGCGCTTTCAAAATATGCGTCCAAAAAGCCGTCTGCGGCGAATTGATTCTCAGAACGGGAATTTTACCGCCGGGTGAACAAATTAGTCGGTATTTAAAAAACTTTTCCGCTTCCGCGCATTTTGATAAATCGGTTATTTTTAACAGTTTCGCTTTTTGCCGGAATTTATCGAAACGCAAAACCCGTATTCTTTTTTATAAAAGTTTGGAGGAAAAACGATGGATTCGATTACTATTTGGACTTATTCGCTGATTGCGGCAACAGTCGTGATTTTAATTGTCGCCGCGCTGCTGATCGCAATTGTTTTAACCGCCCGCAAAATTGACGACCACGCCAAAGACATCTGGCAAGCCGGAAAGCAAATCGCCGGAAATACGGTTTCGATCTGGATGCTCAAGGACACTAACGTCGTCGCCGGAGATATTCTCAATACCGCTCAATCAATCGCCGGAGTCGCCGGAGAAATCAATCATAAACTTGATGATTTAGGACATGCACTAACCAAAGGAGCTTGAAATTATGGAACTGCTGACGTGGGTAACGATTGGTTATTTTGTAATTCTGGTGCTGACGCTGGCAATCGGTTTGATTGCCATTTTGACGACGCTGATGAGCGTCGCACGAAAACTCGGCGCGATCAGCGGCGGTTTGCAGCAAGTCGAACAGCAAACTGCACCGCTTAATGCCGGAGTCGAAAAACTGAACGGTTCGCTCGGCAATCTGGCGGGCGGTTTGATGGTTGCCGAAACGAGTTTTATATCGGCGAATGAACATCTTCAGGAAACGCTCGACGCGGTAACTGCGGTGAGCAAATAAAAATTTTTACGAGGAGAAAATATGTTTTTGATCGAACTGACTCCCGACACGGCAAACAGGATAAAAATCGTCTGGTGGATCGGCATCGGGGTCGCGCTGATTGTGACGGTGATAGACGTTTATTTATTGATTCGCGTGATAAAAGCCGCCAAAAAAATTGACGGATTGGCGGGCAGAACACTTCCGGCGGCGGTCGGAATTGTCGAAAATACTTCGGCACTAAAAAATCTGACGGCAACCAACGAAGTCGCCGCCGCGCTGATTGCGGGCGCGACACCGATTGTGAACGTCGCCGACGCGATTGATAAAAAACTGGCGGCGGTGTCCGCTTTTGTAGGCGGAGGTAAAAAATAATGGATATAGTTTTATTATTGACGATTTTGACGATTCTCGCCGCCGCCGTTTTATTGATCGCGCTCGGCATTGGTCTGTGGCAGATCGCACTCGCGCTCGAAGGCATTGCGGGAAGTCTCGACAAAATCGCTTACGGCGTGCGGGCGATTGACACGGAAACAAAGCCTTTGCCCGAATGTATTGACGGCATTAACGGTTCGCTCGCCCCAGTTGTCGGAGGTTTTGAAGTGGTCGGCACGGAGTTGACCAGCGCGGACAAACATCTCGGAAATCTGGCGGGAATTTTAGGGGTAAAATAACAAATTATGAAAATAGGAATCAGCGGTAAAGGCGGTTCGGGGAAAACGACGATTTCGGCGACGATGGCAAGGGTTTTCGCTAAAAAAGGTTTTCCCGTTTTGGCGATTGACGGCGATCCGAATCCGAATCTCGGTATGGCACTGGGATTGAGCGCGGAAACGCTCGAAAACACTCATTCGATTCCGCGCGGCAGTATTACCGAACGGGTCGAGGGCGAAGACGGCAAAATGCGGCTCGTGTTGAAAGAATCAATCGAAAATATCAAGGCTCTGCACGGAATCGCCGCGCCGGACGGAATTCGTCTGCTGGTCGGCACGAAAGTCGAAAACGCGGGCGCGGGCTGACTTTGTTCGGCACACGCTACCGTGCGTAGCATTATGGGAGAAATCGTTTCGGAAGATGACAATATTACAATAATGGATATGGAAGCGTCTTTAGAACATCTGAGCCGCGGAACGGTGCGCCACGTTGATGTTTTATTAATCGTTACTGAACCTTATTATCGTTCGCTCGAAACGGCACGGCGGACGCTGCCTTTAGCAAGAAATTTGGGCATCAATCATATTTACGCCGTCGTCAATAAATATAGAAACGCGGAAGACGAAAAAGCCGTTACGGATTTTTGCGCGAAAAACGATTTGGAAATCATCGCTCAAATTCCGTTTGACGAAAACGTAACGAAAGCCGATTTGCAGGGAAAATCTTTATACGATTTTAATCAAGATTCGCCTGTCGTTAAAGAAGTCGAAAAACTCGCCGCCGATCTGCGCGAGCGCGTGCCGCTGAACAATTCGTCGGCATCGAAAGTATTAACCAAACCGAATTGCTAGAACCGAGGAAAAAATTATGTTAGACGATCCTAAATCATTAACCGGAGAAGCGACGCAAAAAAATGTTTCCAAACAAGCCAAACCGGAAGAAAAACCGAAAGAGCTTTCCTTTGGACCTTTGGACAAAGTTTATGTTTTCTGGCTTGCCGGAATGAGCTGCGACGGCTGCACGGTTGCAGTTGCGGGGGCGACGAATCCGCCGTTGGAAAATCTCTTATTGGGAACAGTAACCGGCGTGCCGCAGGTGATTTTGTATCATCCGGTTTTGTCGGTCGAAGCGGGCAAGGAATTTGTTGCCAATTTTTACAAAGCCGAGCGCGGCGAACTCGACGCGCCGTATGTCGTTTGCTTTGAAGGTTCAATCCCTGACGAACGGATTGCGGCGGCAACGGGCGGTTACTGGTCGGCACTTGGTTCAGAATCTTTAGGCGGCGACAAACATCGTCCGATTCCGACGACCGAATGGCTTGCGCGGCTCGCGCCCGGCGCGGCAGCCGTCATCGCCGTCGGAACTTGCGCGACGTGGGGCGGGATTCCCGCCGCCGCCGGAAATCCGACCAATTCGATGAGCGTGATGGATCTTCTCGGCAAAGATTATCGCGGCACAGCCGGTCTGCCCGTGATAAATATTCCCGGATGCTCGCCCATCGGTGATAATTTTACCGAAACGGTGGCGATGATTTTATTATTTCTGCAAGGCATCGGACCGCTTCCCGAATTCGATACTTTAGGTCGTCCGGCGTGGCTTTTTAACGATACCGTTCATACCAAATGCGTGCGCGGCGGATATTACGAAGAAGGAGTTTTCGCCGAAGAATACGGCAGCGAAAAATGTCTGGTCGAAGTCGGCTGCTGGGGTCCGGTCGTGCAGTGCAACATCACAGCACGCGGCGCGATCAACCATATGGGCGGCTGTATGAACACGGGCGGCATCTGTATCGGCTGCACGATGCCCGGTTTTCCCGATAAATTCGCGCCGTTTTATAAAACGCCGCCGGGTTCAAATGTTTCTACCAACGCCGTGCGAACTTACGGCGCGGTCGTCAGGCGTTTGCGACGGATGACGCAGAAATTTCAAAATATGGAGCCGCGCTGGGAAGAAACGGGAAATGTTCCGAGCGGTTGGGGCGCGTTTGATAAACCGTCGATGGTCAATCAGGCGATTCACTACCTTTATCAAAAATTGCAGTATCGCGGTTCGACCGTACCGGGCGAACACGTCGGCAAAGGCTCGCTCGAAGCGAAAGGATTTCATACGCCGGAAGTTTAGAAATGAGAAATTTTTCATTTACCGAACCGACATTTCAAGCCAGAGAATACCGGTTGGAAATTGCTCAAACGATTTACGACGCGAATGTATTTGACGTTAAAAATTGGAGAAAAGGTTTTCGGTCAAATCCCGATATGCTGCCCGATTCGGTCATAAAATTTTTGGAGTTACTCGCCCATTCGGGCGTTGATTACTGCATTGTCGGCGGCATCGCGTATCTGGCTTATATCGAAGACCGCAATACCAAAGACCTCGATATTTTGATTTCAGTCGAAGAATTAGACAAAATTTTGCCGTTTGTCGAAATCCGCAGTCAGGACGCGAACTTTGTTAATGCCGTTTTTGAAGGTTTGACCGTTGATTTCCTTAAAACTTCAAACGCTCTTTTCAAATACGTTAAGAAAAACCAAACGGTTAAATACGAATTTGTCGAAGGAA
>JBBSIE010000099.1:0-15733 GCA_038232235.1 Pyrinomonadales bacterium
CGATTACAAATTGAATCTCCAGGAACTTGAAAAAATCCTCAGCGATAACTTGCTCGGCAAAACCTTTATTTCCAAAGAACAACTGGTTAATATTTTAGAACACATCCATAATCTTGTTTTATCAACCTAAAGGGAATAAGCATCAAAAGTTTAGGAATAAATCAAGACGGTGGAAACATTGTTAATTTGTGAAGTGAAAATAAAATGCGTTTGCATTACGAAACCGACGATTATTAAAATTAAAGTTCATCAACTATCCAAAAAATTTAAGGAGTAAAAATCAATGAAACGGAAAAGTATTTTATTTGTCGCGCTGTTTGCGCTTGTCGCCTTTATGTCATTCGCCGGTGTGAGCAGCGCGAACGATCATTTTGCCGTCGGAAAGACGCTGGAAAATTTCAAACTTCCCGACACGAACGGCAAAATGCAGTCTTTTGAAGATTTGAAAGGCAAAAACGGCGCGGTTGTCATTTTTCTTTCGGCGCAGTGTCCGGTTGTCAAAGGTTACAACGACCGAATCAACAAAGTTGCCGCCGATTATCAAGCCAAAGGCATCAACTTCATCGGCATCAATTCCAACTCGACCGAATCGCTCGATTGGGTGAAATCGCACGCCGAAGAACATTACAAGTTTCCCGTTTTGATTGACAAAGGCAATGTTTTAGCCGACCAACTCGGCGCGAACGTTACGCCCGAAGTTTTTTATTTCGACGGCAAAAATGTTCTGATGTATCACGGCGCGATTGACAACGACCGTTCGGGCAAAAACATCACGGACAATTATTTGACCGTCGCTTTCGATTCGACTTTGAGCGGAAAAGCAATCGCCAAAACCAGCGCGAACGCTTTCGGTTGTTCAATCAAACGCAAAGAATAAGGTTGTAAAAAATGATAAATTTCTCGACAAATCGGGCGAAAACTAGAAGAAATGTTTTACTTTTCGGCTTGCTATTCGTTTTCGTCCAATGTTTTGCGGCGCAAACTTTCGCGCAAAAATCCAAACCGCAAACTCCTGCAAAAAAGGTTCAAACGAAAACTGCAATCGCTTCAAATCTGCCGAAAGTTACGCAGATTGACGAAATCGCGCTTAAAAATTTACTGAAACGCGAAGGCGAAAACGCCAAACCTTTGCTTATCAATTTCTGGGCGACGTGGTGCGATCCGTGCCGTGAAGAATTTCCCGAACTCGTTAAAATTAACGACGATTACAAAGGAAAAATTGATTTCATCACAATTTCGCTCGACGATTTAGCCGAAATAAACCACGACGTGCCGAAGTTTTTAGTTGATATGAAAGCAAAAATGCCCGCGTATCTTTTGAAAACCGAAGACGAAGAAGCGGCAATCGCGTCCGTTTCAAAAGACTGGCAAGGCGGACTTCCGTTTACTGTTTTAATCAACGAAAAAGGCGAAATCGCTTATATTCGGCAGGGAAAAATTAAACCCGAAATAGTGCGAAACGAGATTGATAAAATCATTAAAGATTTAAAAATTTCAAAGACAGAAAAGTCATCTTCACAGGAAAGTTTGGAACTTACTGACGAAGATAAATTCTTAATAATTAAATCTGTTTTTGAACAGGATCAACAGATCAAAAGTCGCCTGTCACAGCAATCGGAAAAAAATCTTGTTATAAATTTATCGGAAGAAAATATCAGTTCTGATTTTTTGCCGAAATTTCCTCAGGTTGAATTTAGGCTTCTTAATGTAGATAATCTTGAAAATTATAAAGGTAAACCACTTTCTTATCAAAAATTTGAAAAATTTGAGGTAAAAAATTTTAGTGTAATAGTTGTTTTCTCTAAGAATGATGTTGGAGGAGGATTTTTTCCAAGCAAAAGTGTCGTAACTTACGAATATCAAAAGATAAATGGAAAATGGTTTGGTAAAATCATAGGTCTTCGCATAGATAACTGATAGTTGTTGTGTAAGAAGTGAAATTGAGTAAAGAGCTTTAATTATCTAATTGGGTCAGATTTTCAAAAAAATTAAACATCTCGCAAGGAGTTTATCGGAACGGATTTGAAAAACAGGTCTGAAAAACATAAACTCTCTTTTTTGTTTTAAACGAGATTTTCCCAACAGAGAGCATTTTCAGATGAACAATATCGAAATCACGCCCGAAATTATCGCCCAACACGGACTTTCGCCCGAAGAATACGAAAAAATTGTGCAAATTCTTGGACGCGAACCGAATTACACGGAACTCGGCGTTTTTTCGGTAATGTGGTCGGAACATTGCAGTTATAAATCTTCGCGCGTTCATTTAAAGCGGTTGCCGACGACCGGCGAGCGCGTGATTGTGCCGCCGGGCGAAAATGCCGGAGTCGTGGACATCGGCGACGATTGGTGCGTCGCTTTCAAAGTCGAATCGCATAATCATCCGTCGTTTATCGAACCGTTTCAAGGCGCGGCGACCGGAGTCGGCGGAATTTTGCGCGATGTTTTTACGATGGGCGCACGTCCGATTGCGCTGATGAATTCGCTTAGATTCGGAAATTTGGACGATAAAAAACACGCCAATCGCAATAAATCAATCTTAAAAGGCTGCGTTGACGGCATCGCGCATTACGGAAATTGTTTTGGAACTGCCACAGTCGGCGGCGAAGTTGTTTTTGATGAAGCCTATAATTTAAATCCGTTGGTAAATGCGTTTGCGCTCGGAATTGTTCGCAAAGATCAGATATTTTTTGGCAAAGCGGAAGGCATCGGCAATCCGGTGATGTATGTCGGCGCGAAAACCGGACGCGACGGCATTCACGGCGCGACGATGGCTTCGGCGGAATTTGACGAAGAAGCATTAGAAAAACGTCCGACTGTGCAGGTCGGCGATCCGTTTTTGGAAAAACTGTTGCTCGAAGCGTGTTTGGAAGCGATGAGAAGCGGCGCGATTGCCGGAATTCAGGATATGGGCGCGGCAGGTTTAACGTCGTCGTCAGTCGAAATGGCGGCGCGTGCCGGAACAGGGTTGGAACTTGATTTGACGCTCGTGCCGCAGCGCGAAACC
This sequence comes from Pyrinomonadales bacterium, assembly GCA_038232235.1. Lineage (GTDB taxonomy): Bacteria > Acidobacteriota > Blastocatellia > Pyrinomonadales > Pyrinomonadaceae. The sequence continues at coordinate 3,008 of JBBSIE010000099.1, forward strand.
GGAATGACGGCGTATGAAATGCTGCTGTCGGAATCGCAGGAACGAATGATTATCGTCGCGCACAGCGGACGTGAAAAGCAGATCGTCGAAATTTTCAACAAATGGGAACTCGATGCCGTCGTCGTCGGGCGCGTCGTCGAAGGAAATCGTCTGAAAATCTTTCACAACGGCGAAATGGTCGCTGATTTGCCGGTTGATAAATTAACGGATGAAGCTCCGAAGTATCAAAGACCAATGAGTCCAAAGTCCAAAGTCCAAGGTTCAAAGACTAAAAAAGAAAGACAAACGAAAAAGGACGAAGAACAAGCATTGAAAATACTTTTGGCTTCGCCGAATATTTGCTCGAAACATTGGGTCTATGAGCAGTATGACACGATGGTTCGGACGAATACGGCGATTTTGCCGGGTGCGGACGCGGCGGTTGTGCGCGTTAAGGAAACGCGGCGGGCGGTTGCGATGTGTTTGGACGGAAATGCGCGTTTTGTCGCCGTCAATGCGAAGGAAGGGGCGAAATTGGCGGTTGCCGAAGGCGCGAGAAATGTCGTTTGCGTCGGCGCGAAACCAATTGCCGTTACAAATTGTCTGAACTTTGCTTCGCCCGAAAGACCGGAAGTTATGCAGTCTTTTTCCGATGTAATTGACGGAATGAAAGAAGCCTGCGAAAAATTTGAAACGCCCGTTGTTTCGGGAAATGTTTCTTTTTACAACGAAACCGACGGACGCGGAATTTTGCCGACTCCGGTGATTGGAATGGTCGGTTTAATTGAAGATACGCGCAAAATTATCACGCGCGGTTTTAAGAATGAAGGCGATTTCATTGCTCTGTTAGGAACGACAAACGACGATTTGAGCGTCAGCGAATACGCGCAAACGATTCTCGGATTTTCGACTGATGAACTAATCGAAAACGGCGAAGTTCCCGTGCTTGATTTAGATTTGGAGAAAAAAGTTCAGCAAACTTGTTTGGATTTAATAGATAAATCACTAATTAATTCCGCACACGATTGTTCCGACGGCGGTTTAGCCGTGACAATTGCCGAAAGTTGCTTTTCGTCATTAAATCGCCAAGCAATCGGCGCGGAAGTTGATTTGAAAAACGAAAATTTAGCAGCCGAAGCACGACTTTTCAGTGAATCGCCCTCGCGTATCGTGATAAGTTTCGCACCGGAAAATCTCGAAATGGTAAAAGAAGTTACCGTTGATTGTCCGTTTGAAGTTTTGGGAAAAGTTGCAGGCGAAACTTTAAATATAAAACTCAATGACAAAGAAGTTATTTCTGCGAAAACCGCAGAATTGGAAAATATCTGGAAAAACTCTTTAGAAAAACAGTTAAAAAATTAATGCAATTCCTAAATTAATTTGGGTTCTGAAATTTTATATGAGCAAACCCGGCGTTTATCTTCACATTCCGTTTTGCCGTTCGCGGTGTTCTTACTGCGATTTTGCGACGGATATTTATAAATCCGGGGAAGCTGTTGACCGATACGTTTCCGCGCTTGTTAGAGAAATTTCCAAATTCCAAATTCCAAATTCCAAATTCCAAATTGACACGATTTATCTCGGCGGCGGAACGCCTTCGCTTTTGACTCCGAAACAGCTTGAAAAAATTCTCAATACGATTCACGAAAAATTTTCGGTTGATCAAAAATCGGAAGTTACAATGGAAATGAATCCCGCGACGGTTACGCTTGAAAACTTGCGGGAATTTAAAAATCTCGGCGTGAACCGTGCCAGTTTCGGAGCGCAAACTTTTGACGATGCGGAACTCAAACGACTCGGCAGACGACACACGGAAAGCGATGTGCGCGAAACGATTGAATTATTGCGAAACGCCGGTTTTAATAATGTCAGTTTTGATTTAATCGCCGGTTTGCCTCGTCAATCGCTCAAAGATTGGGAACGAAATCTGAAGGAAGCACTCAAATTAAAACCTGAACATCTGTCGCTTTATCTGTTGGAAATTCACGAAGCGACACCGCTTGCCGAGCAAATCAGAAGCGGACGACAACCGCTGCCCGACGAAGATTTAGCCGCTGAAATGTATAAAATGATGATCGAAAAAGTTTCCGAAAATGATTATCGGCAGTATGAAATCTCAAATTTCAGTTTGCCCGGCTTTGAGTCCAAACATAATTCAAAATACTGGACGCTTGACGCGGTTTTCGGTTTCGGCTGTTCGGCGCATTCTTTTGACGGCGAAAATCACCGTTGGTCGAATGAACGTGACACTTTAAAGTATGTTGAATCTGTTGAAAATGAAAGTTTTAGGCATATTGAAGATAATGAAACGGACATAAAATTTGAATATTTGTTTTTGGGTTTGCGATTAAATAGAGGAATTGAAATCAACGAATATCAAAAGCGTTTTGGCACAGATTTGGTTTTGGAATACAAAAAACAATTAGATTATTTGGAAAAAGCCGATTTAATAAAGTTTGACGGCGATTTTTTGAGATTAACCGACAAAGGTTTTTTGTATTCAAATGAAGTTTTTAATGCTTTCGCCTAAATAAAAACAAAAAAGTTTTCAGTCGGAGCGCAGACGGCTCATCCACGCTCCAATTAGCAATAAAATAACATAGTTTCAAAGTTTATCTGCAAGTAAAAGCAACCGGCATCGTTCCTTAACTCGTCAAATCAAGCGTAAATAACAAAACCCCGCGCTGAATTACTTTTAAATGAGGAGAAAGATTATGAATTTTAAAAATGCCGTAAATCTGTTTTGTTTAGTTTTTGTCGGTTCATTTGCCGTAATTTCCGCCCACGCGCAAGGCGTAATCGTACCGATCATCTGCGATATTCGCCCGTGTCGCCCGCTTCCGCGCCCGCGTCCCGTGCCGATTCCGAACGCTTTGCCCGTTAAATCAATCGAACTTAGTACAAAAATTGAAGGACAGGTGGCGACGACGCACGTCGAGCAGGTTTTTCGCAACGACACGCCTTATACTTTGGAAGGGACTTATTTTTTTCCGATTCCCGAAACGGCTTCGATTGTGGAATTTGCGATTTGGGAAAACGGCAAAAAACTCGTCGGCGAAGTTCGTTCACGCGAAGAAGCCAGACGAATTTATGATGAAATCGTGCGGCGACAGCGCGATCCCGGACTTTTGGAATACGCCGGAAAAGATTTGTTTCAGGCTTCGATTTTCCCGATTCCGCCGAATTCCGACAAAAAACTCGAACTGACTTATACGCAGGTTTTAAAAGCCGAATCCGGCACGGTTGCTTATCGTTATCCGCTCGGAACAGGCAGAAATTTATGGAGAAACAATAATTCGCAAATCGAAAATGTTGATTATAGAAAACCTTCAAATGATCAAAAATTCGGCACGGTTTCGGGCAAAATCGAAATCGTCGGCAAAGAAGCACTGCGAAATATTTATTCGCCGTCGCATTCGATTGATGTCAAAAATAAAGGCGAAAAAGCCGCGTCTGTTTCGTTTGAAACTTCCAATAACGACAACGATTTTCAGCTTTTTTACGGTTTATCTAACAATGATTTCGGAATGTCGCTTTTAACTTACCGCGAAGCCGGAAAGGACGGATATTTCCTGCTCCAATTGTCGCCGAAAGACAATTTGACAGAAAAGGATTTGGTCAACAAAGACATCGTTTTCGTGCTTGATACGAGCGGTTCGATGGGCGACGAGGGCAAAATGGAAAAAGCGCGTTCGGCTCTTTTGTTCGGCATCAGAAATCTGCGCGACGGCGACAGATTTAACGTCGTCGGTTTTGCGGGTGAAGAACATTTGATGGAAAACGGCTTGATTCGCGCCGACGCTTCCGGCAAAAAACGCGGCGGAGAATTTGTCAAAAATCTAACGCCGACGGGCGGCACGAATATCAATGACGCATTAAAAGCGTCGCTCCGACAGTTCGATTCAAACGACAGACCGAAACTTCTCGTTTTTATGACCGACGGTTTGCCGACGGTTGGAGAGCAGAATGTTGAAAAAATTATCCAAAATACAAAGGAAATAAAAGTTGACGGGTTGCGTCTGTTCATCTTTGGTGTCGGTTACGATGTCAACACGCGACTGCTTGACAAATTGGCGGCGGAAAATTCCGGCGCGGCGGATTATGTTGAACCGAAGGAAGATTTGGAAGTCAAGGTTTCCAACTTTTTTACCAAAGTAAATTCGCCGGTTTTGACCGATTTGGAATTGGATTTCGGCGGCGTAAATACCGATTTGCTTTACCCGCGCGAATTAACCGACATTTTCAAAGGAACACAGTTGACGTTAATCGGACGCTACAAAAACGCCGCCGACATAGAAAATGTATCGCTTCGTTTGACGGGAAAAGCGGGCAAGGAAACGCGCACGTTTGAATATAAAAATCTTGATTTCCCATTTCGCGCCGAAGCCAACAATTTTTTGCCGCGCCTTTGGGCGACGCGGCGCGTCGGCTGGCTGGTCGAACAGATTCGTTCAAACGGCGAAAACAAAGAACTGCGCGACGAAATAGTTGATTTGGGAACGCGCTACGGAATCGTTACGCCTTATACTTCTTATTTGGCAACGGACGTAACCACAAGACAAATTACAGACTTACCGATTAACGGTAGGCAATTTACAATTGATGGAGCCAGAGGAGTTAAAAGAGAATCAAATGATTCGAGAAATTCTGCTCCGACAGTTTCCGTAACAGGAAAAGATGCCGTAGCAAAAAGTAAAAGGGCGCAAGCGCAACAAGCGACTGTTCAGGTTTTTTCGGAAGATGATGAAGCAATTAGAATCGCCGGAAATTTGAAAAAAGTCGGTGCGAAAACTTTTTATCTCGAAAACGGTGTTTGGGTTGATTCCGAATTTAAGGAAGAAGCCAAACTCGCGGAAACCAAACTCGAATTTGCAAGCAGCGAATTCTTTGATTTAATCACTAAAGAAAAGGATTTAGCGCAATATTTTGCGCTCGGCGAACAGGTCGTCGTTGTTTGGAAAGGCAGAGTTTATCGAATTGTTAAGTGATGAAAATAGTTATGCAGAAGTCCGCACGAAGTAAGGATGTGATTTCACACTTATTTCGTGCGGACTTCTGCATTTTTGTAATTCGGTTTTTTAATAAAAGGTGATTTATGGCAAAATAAAAATTTATTTTTACCATCAGTCACCTTTTTATATTTACGGGAGAATAAAATTGTCAATTATTCAAAAAGCATTTTTTCTAATTATCGTTTTAGCATTCGCCACGCAGATTTCCAACGCTCAATCTGGCTGGGTTTTCAATAAAAGCGGCAGTTCGGGCGATTTGGTAACGGTCTTTTTTACCACTTCGGAACGCGGCTTTGTCGCCGGCGACGACGGTTATCTGGCTTTTACCGTCAACGGCGGAAAAACATGGGTTAAACAATCGGTTGACACCAAAGACAGCATTAACGAAATATATTTTCGCAACAAAGACAACGGTTATCTCGTCGCGGGAAAAAAGATGTTTTTGACTGACGATGGCGGCGGAAGCTGGCACGAAATAAAAATTTACAATCCGGGCGAATTTAAAAACGCCGTGCCGGAATTTTTGAGCATTCGCTTTGCCGATAAAAAACTCGGTCTGATTGTGGGTTCATTGCTTAACAAAGATGACGAAGTTGTTGATTCGATAGTTATGCGAACCGATAACGGCGGCGAAACCTGGACGAGAATTATGGTGCCTTCAAAACGCGAGCTGTTTCATCTCGATTTTGTCAACAGTTCGCGCGGCTGGATTGTCGGCGACAAAGGAATAATTCTGGTAACTTACGACGGCGGTTTAAACTGGCAACTTCAAAAATCGGGAACGGACAAAGCACTTTATAATGTTGATTTCAGAGATTCCGACGAAGGTTACGCCGTCGGCGGAAAAGGCATAGTTCTGCGGACGGAAAACGGCGGCAATAATTGGGAAATCGTTCAAACGAATTTCCCCGAAACATTTTTGCGCGTTGATTTCGCCGACGACAAAAACGGCTGGATTGTCGGTTATAAAGGCACGATTCTGCGCTCGTCCGACAGAGGAAAAACGTGGGTTCAACAGGAAATAAATGCCAAAGCAAATCTTTACGGTCTTTTTATGACCAAAAAATACGGCTGGGCTGTCGGCGCGGACGGTTTGATTGTCGAATATGAAAGATAATAAAGCCAACCAAGTGTAAAAATGGTTTGAAAAAGTTGGATTTGCTGAGAAAAACTCTGTGTAAACTTCGTGAACTCTGTGTTAGAAACGTCTTCAACACAGAGTTCACGAAGTTTACACAGAGTTTCACAGAGATTTTAATTCTCCTTCTTTTTGTAGATTGTTACTTTCCGAATAAGTTAAAATTAGCTAAAATAATAGGGATTTAATAATCAGAAAAACGAATTAGAAAATAAATTTATGAGTATTTTAGTATTTATCGAACACAGAGATTGCGTATTGAACAAAACTTCGCTCGAAGCGATCACCGCCGCGCAGAGCATCGGCAAAGATTTGGGTCTAAAAGTCTCCGCCGTCATCCCGTGCGACAAAGACTGCGCGTTGGCACAGGAAATTTCGCAGTATGATCTGGAAAAAGTCATCGTGGCGAAAAATGACAAACTCGGAATTTATACGCCCGACGGTTACACCGACGCTTGGGAACAGGTTATCAAAGCGACAAACCCGCAGTATGTGATTATGGCTCACACTTATCAAGTGCGTGATTTCGCGCCTAAACTCGCGGCTCGGCTCGGCAAAGAAGTCGTCGGCGACTGCATTCGTTATCGCAATGAAAGCGGAAAACTCGTTTTCACGCGCCGCATATTTCTCGGCAAATTAGATGCCGATGTCGTCATTGAGGGCGACGCGCCATATTTCGTCACCTTTCAATCAGGCGCGTTTCGCGGCGACAACGCCGAAAAAGGCAGCGCGGAAATCGAAACGATGGAGGTCGAAGTCGGCGAAATCCGTATGAAACCGGAAGAACCTTTTCAAGAAGCGAAAGCGTCGGTTGATTTGACGAAATCGGGAATTATCGTCGCCGTCGGTCGCGGCATCAAATCGAAGGAAAATATCGAAAAAGCGCAGGAATTAGCCGACGCGCTCGGCGCGGACTTAGCCGCTTCGCGCCCGATCTGCGATGCCGAATGGCTGCCGATTGACCGTCAAATCGGCTCGAGCGGTCAAACCGTCGCGCCGAAAGTCTATATCGCGCTCGGCATTTCCGGCGCGATCCAGCATATCGTCGGAATGAAAAATGCCGGAACGATTATCGCCATTAACAAAGACGCGGAAGCACCGATTTTCGACATCGCCGATTACGGCATCGTCGGCGACATCTTCGATGCGATGCCCGTTTTAGTTGAAGAAATCAAAAAAGCGAAAGGTTAATTTATTGTTTTGACTTAGCGAACTTTGCGCCTTTGCGGGAAATTTTATTTTCTCCCGCAAAGGCGCAAAGTTCGCTAAGTATTAAACCGGAAGACAAATTTAGTGAGAGCCTTTTCCCAGTGCGGTAAAGGTTCGAGTCCTAACCTTTCACTAAAAAGGCAAGCCAAACGGGAAAACTGCGGACGCGGCGCGGGGCGTTTCAAATCTTTTGTCGAAACATCTTCCAACAAATTTTGGTCAAAATATTTCAACTCGCAAACTTTCCGCGCAAAATCTCTATAAGACGCTCCTTCGCCTGCATTTGTAACGTGATAAATCGCCGGCAAATCGAATTCGGCGAGTTCGCGCAGCCGTTTCGCCAAATCTCCGGCGAAAGTCGGCGTGCCGTATGAATCATTAATCGCCTTCAATTGTCTTTTCTCAGCCAGAAGTTTCGGCAAAACACTCAGAAAATTCGTGCCGCCCGTGCCGTAAATCCAGCCTGAACGTACAATGATCGAACGCGCGTAAGCGTTGCGGGCGCGGATTTCGCCTTCGAGTTTTGATTTGGCATAGACGCTTTGCGGATTCGGCGTGTCGCGCTGTGTGTAAAAACCATCTTTTGTGCCGTCGAAAACAAAATCGGTTGAAATTGTAACAAACGCGCAGTCAACTTTCTTTGCAGCCAGCGCGAGATTTTCAACACCGATTGTATTTGCCTTATAACAAATTTCCTGATTGGTTTCCGCGCCGTCAACGTCCGTGTAAGCCGCGCAATTGATGACGGCGTTCGGTTTTTCGCGCGAAAAAACATCTTCGACTTGCTTTGTATCAGCAATGTCCAGTTGCTGCCGCGTAAGTGCAGCAACTTCGTCGCCGATGGAATTGCAGTAATCAATCGCCGCTTTCGCAACCATTCCGTTCGCGCCTGTGATTAAAACTTTCATTTTGCTCCGACTTCCATTCCGTAATGGTTTTTATAATAATCACGATACGCGCCATCTCTGATGCGGTTAACCCAATCTTGGTTTTCCTGATACCAGCGAATTGTTTTCTGCAAACCTTCTTCCCAGTTTGTTTGCGGTTTCCAGCCGAGTTCGGTTTCGACTTTCGTCGCGTCAATCGCATAACGCCGGTCGTGTCCGAGCCGATCTTCGACAAATTTTATCAAGGAATGCGGTTTACCGAGCGCGTTTAAAATTGATTTGACAACTTCGACATTTTTCCGCTCGTTTCGCGCTCCGATATTGTAGCTTTCACCGGATTTTCCCTTTTTGTAAGCCAGCCAAATTGCGCGGCAATGATCTTTGACGTAAATCCAGTCGCGGACGTTTTTCCCGTCGCCGTAAACCGGTAAAGATTCGTCGTTCATCGCGTTTGAAATCATCAGCGGAATCAGTTTTTCGGGAAACTGCCGCGGTCCGTAATTGTTGCCGCAGCGTGTAACAATCGTATCAACGCCGAAAGTTTCAAATGCGGCGCGGACAAAATGTTCGGCGGCAGCTTTTGAAGCGGCATATGGCGAATTTGGCTGAATCGGCGACGTTTCAATAAAAAACAAATCGCTGTCGTCCGGCAAACTTCCCTGCACTTCGTCGGTCGAAATCTGCACGAAACGCCGCACACTTTTTGCTCTTGCCGCATCGAGCAAAACTTGCGTTCCGAGAACATTCGTCAAAACAAATTCGCTCGCCGAACTGATGCTGCGATCAACGTGCGATTCGGCGGCGAAATTGAAAATTGCGTCTGCTTCTTGGGGCAAAGCATTTAAAACTTCTTCTTTATTGCAAATATCGCCTTTGATGAATTTATGCCGCTTTTCGTCCAGAGCTTGCAGATTATCCAAATTTCCCGCATAAGTCAGCGCGTCAAAATTGACGATTTGGATATCGGAAGTTTCTTCCAAAACTAGTCGAACAAAGGCAGAGCCGATAAAACCCGCGCCGCCGGTTATAAAAATAGTTTTCATAAAATTTATTTACGATTTACGATTTACGATTTACTTATTGAGCCGCCGCATTTGTTTGAGCAATGCGTCCGCATATTTTCTCGGTGAATTGATATTTCGTAAAACGATTTGACTGTTATTTTCGCCCGCATTTTCGATGACCAGATTGCCAAAACCTAAAAGTCTTTGCGTAACCGTCGCCGAAACGGTTACGTCTTGAATGTTGCGAAGCGGCACATTTTTCGTTGTGTGGGAAATCAAGCCTTCGTCAATTTCAATTTTTGCGTCGGTCAATGTGTAGCGAACAAGTTTTTGTTGAAGATGAAAATATGCCGGAATCAAAAGCAGCGAAAGTCCGGCTAGAACCGAAAACCAGGTTGGAATTGCCGTGATAAACAAACTAAAAAAAGCGACAAGCAGAAATGCGCCCAAAACTGCTAAACCGTAACCAACTTTGACAAACATCAACGTCGGACGAATCGAAAAAATCTGCATTTCGTCGTCTTCATCGTTTGTCTTATTTACATTCGGACGCGCAAGACGAGTTTCTTCTTCGGCTTCGACCAATGTGCCGCATTTTTGGCAATAAACCGCCGTGTCCGAATTGTTCGCGCCGCATTTTGTGCAAAACATATTAGTAAGTTCAAAGTTTCAAGTTCAAAGTTCAAAATTCTAAAATCGCAAACTTCGAACTTGAAACTTTGAACTTTGAACTATTTGTAATCATACAAGATTTGTCGTTTTTAAACAAAAAAACGCGGCTGAAATTTTCCAGCCGCAAGTCATTTCCAGATCAAACGAGAAGAAGGACCACACGAAAAAACTTTTTGAAATTTATTGATTGACTAAGCGCAATTTGCCGTCGGAGGTGCGAATCGTCAACGCATTCGGTTCATAGACAGTTAGCGCGGCAGATTCTATTTTTTCAAATTCTTTAGCTTCTTTTTTGGAAACTCTGACCGCTAAATTCGGCAGATTCGGATTGATAATCGTGTTATATCGGTCAGAAATCCCGCGCACATATTCCTGTGTTTCACGATACGGCGGAACTTGATTGCGATATTTCATCACCGCGCCTTCGCCAGCATTGTATCCTGCGAGTGCCAATACAACATCGCCGCCGAACATATCGAGCAGCCAGCGCATATATTTTACGCCGCCTTCAATGTTTTGCTGCGGATCGTAAATTTTTGTAACGCCGAATCTTCGCGCCGTCGCCGGCATCAACTGCATCAGCCCGCTCGCGCCTTTGTTGGAAGTCGCTCTCAGCTTAAATGAAGATTCCTGGTGCATCTGCGCGTAAATCAACAGCGGATCAACATCATAGCGTGTGCTTGAATCGAGAATATACGAATCAATCCTGCTGTCGCCGGTCGTAAAATTGCCCAAACTTCTTTCCATCGCCATTCGAACTCTTGACGAACTGCTTGTTCTCGTATTTCTCAAACTGACAGCTTCATTGACAGGCATACTTTGAACGGTTTTTTTCACCAGCTTTTTATTGGCAGATTCGACAATCGGCTGAACTGTCGGCGTAATAATCTGCACGCCTTTCGCCGTATCGAAATTATCGAAAACTTTCGGGCGATTCTGCGCGGCGGTCGTCATTGTCAGCAGACACACAACGAGTGTACACAACAAAGATTTACTCATATCTTGAAATTGCTGGGTAATAGTTAGACGTTTGAGCGGTAACTAATTCGGATTTTTATGATTATTATTTTTTGATGCCCAAACTTTTTTGAGCGTCCATATTTAAAGAAAAAGCGTAAAGGTCGGCATATTCCATTTTTTTGAACAATTTTAAACATTTTTTGCGTTTTGTTAAATTTGATTTTTTTTGATTGAGTTGGTTTGAGTTTTTTTGAAAAATTTTTTTTGAGTTTTTTTTGAAAAATTTTTCTAAAGTCCATTTTGTATTTTAACCTGTAACAAACATCGTTTATTCTTGAAATATGTTGTATTTGTCACAAATTCTCGGCTCTCCGATTTTCGACGCTGAAGGCGAAAAAATCGCTTTTATAAAAGATGTTATCGTGAAATACGGCGAGGAAGATTATCCGCCGTTGCTTGGAATTGTAGCGCGTTATCGCCGCCGTAATTTTTTTATGCCGCAGTCAAAAATAACCGCGCTCGACAAAAACGGCGCGAAAATTAATTCGGTGATCTTGAATTTACAGCCTTTTACGCGGCGCGAAGGCGAAGTTTTACTGGCAAAAGACGTTTTGGACAACCAATTGATAGACGTTGACGGCAAGCGCGTCGTCCGCGTCAACGACGTGCAGATTATCGCCGCCGGAACGCGCTGGCGCGTAACGGGCGCGGATGTCAGTCTTCAGGGGTTTTTGCGCCGTTTGATGCCCGTCGGTTTTTACGGCAGCAATCGCATCGTCGAAGTTCTCGATTGGGCGGATGTCGGTTATCTGGCAACCGACAAATCGAGCGTCGCGGTTAAATTGAAATCCTCAAAAGATAAACTTTCGCGGCTTCATCCGGTTGAAATCGCGCAGCTTGCCGAAAGATTATCGCCGGTTCATCGCACGGAAATCGTCGAATCTCTAGACGACGAAATCGCCGCCGACACTTTAGAAGAAATGTCAACGGAAAATCAGGCGCGAATTTTGGAAGAAATCGAACGCGAACGCGCCGCCGATATTTTGGAAGAAATGTCGCCGGACGACGCGGTTGACGTGCTTGGCGAAATGGACGAAGACCGGGCGCAGGAACTTTTCGATTTGATGGAAGACGAGGAAAAAGCCGATGTCGCCGAGTTGATGTTTTTTGAACACGACACGGCGGGCGGTCTGATGACGACGGAATTTGTTACGTTTCCAAAGGATTTGACCGTCGCCGAGGCGATTGCGCGGCTGCGCGAAACGGCGGAAACGCCGAATATGATTTATTATCTGTATGTCGTCGAAGAGGAAAATTCGTGGAAGCTCGCCGGTTTGATTTCGCTTCGCAGTTTGATTTTAGCCGACCCGACTTATCCGCTTTCGGCGGTGATGCGCGACCAATTTCAGTTCGCGCACCCGAACGACGACGCGGAAGATGTCGCTCAAACGATTGCCGAATACAATTTGCTGGCACTGCCGGTAATTGACGATCTGGGCGAGATTGCGGGCATCGTAACGGTTGACGACGCAATGGAAATTCTGCTGCCGAAAAATCTTAACAAACGTCTGCCCAGACTTTTCGGTTGATAAACTGATGCTTTTTTTCCCGTCGCTCGATTTAGCAAGAACAGTAATTTTTACCGAGTAACGCTCAAATTTTTAAATGCAGAAGCCCGCTACGCACGTAAGGACGACAACCAAGCTAAAACTGCGCCCTTATGTGCGTAGCGGGCTTTTGCATCTGCAAAACCTGATTTTCGGCAATCAGCAAATCCCGTAGATTCGCCTCGTTTTTATAAAGTTTCAAAACGAAAACCTCGCTTGCCGTTTCAATTCGGTAATTTTCACTGTCGTAACCTTCGA